>JBOGLD010000268.1:0-3077 GCA_050745885.1 Terriglobales bacterium | reverse complement strand
CGCTCGCGCGGCAGCGCCACAGACGATTCCGCACGAGCGAGGACGCTCGCGCCTACATTGATGGGCCAGGCGGCTTGGCCTGCGGGCCAACGGCCTCCCCTTTCAATCTTCCGGCGCGGGCTCGTTTGGGGTATTCTCCGCCGGGGCCAGGGGCAGTTGTGAAGCGCTGCTCAGGAGGCCGCGTTCTTGCGGCGAGAACGCGCTCTTGAAGCGGTCAGAGTCGATGACCTGCTGACGCTGGGCGGGAGGCATGGCGCTAAGGTCGCGAATCGCGGTCCGCAATTTCTGCCGGCGCTCTGGAGGCAGCTCTTTAAGCTGCGCAAAGAGTTGCCGCGCCTGCTGTTTCTGCGCTGGAGTCAAGTGTTCCCAGGTCTCCATGCGCTGCAGGATGCGGTCCTGCTGCTGCGGCGGGAGGCTGCTGAAACGCTGCAACCGCTCCCTCAAAATCTGCTGACGCGCGGGCGGAAGGCTGCGGAACTGGGGATCGTTTTCCAGCGCTTTCTGCTGCTGATCGGGAGGGAGATCCTTGTAGCGGCGCAGCCACTGTCCGGCGTGATTGCCTTGCAACCGGGCCTGGCGCGCCGCCCGCCGTGCCTGGATTCTTTCGGCCAGCCGGCCCTGGGCCGCGCACGGCAAAACCACGGTCGCCAGCATCAGGGCTGCCGCTGCTACTGCCATCGTGATGAACTTCAATCCCGACACCTGTTTCTGATTCTCCCGATCGCCTGCACCTCGCCCACGGAGATCAAGACTTTGCGCCAAAAATTCGCGTGAATGGCTGCGAAGGACGGTGCAGAGGCGCCTACGGATTCGCAGTCACATCTTCCTGCACGGCCAGATCATCGAGCACATCGAAATCGGAGTACAGATTCTGATTTTTTTCCAGCGCCTGCAAATCTCCCACGGCTGTGCCCGGCTCCGCCACGATCTGCGGCCCCACGGCTGCTAAAGATGTCGGTGTATTCTTCCCCCGCTCACCGCTATTCATCCGAACCAGGCTTACGCTTACCACCATCAGCAGGGCGAACGACGCAGCCAGCACAGGCTTGCGCAGCCAGCGCCGCCAGCCCGCAGAGGACTTGGCGCTTTCCTCGCGCAAACGCGCGCCCAGCCGGACATCAAAATAGGGTGACGGCTCCGGCGCCTGCCACTCATCGAGCAGCGCCATGGTCTGGCGGAAGGCCTCCAGCTTGCCCGCACAGTCCGCGCAGGAATCGAGATGGGCCTTGACCTCGGATGTGACCGGGGTCATTCCGGCGGCCAGGTCGGGCAGCACTTCACGGGTTTCATTGCACTTCATAAACTGCTTCCTTTACACGAACTCTTTGAGCTGTTCGCGCAGGGTTTCGTAAGCGCGAAACAGCAACGACTTGGTCGCGGATTCACTCAATTTCAGGACATCGGCAATCTGCCGATACTCCATCTGCTGGTATTTATGCATCACCACCGCGATTCTCTGCCGCTCCGGCAGGGCCTGCACCCGTTGGCGAATGGCGGCCACGCGCTCCCGCCGCACGATCATTTCTTCCGCGCCCGGCGTCCGGTCCGGCAAGTCCAGCGTCCGCCCGTTCTCCTCGTCCGGTCCGTCCAGGCTGACCGTATTCTCGGGCCGCTCGTGGCGGGTGTCGCGGGCATGATTCACCGCGAGATTGGTGGCGATGCGATACAGCCAGGTGGTGAACTTGGCACTGGCCTCATAGCTTTCGCGGGAGCGGTAAACGCGCAGAAAAACTTCCTGAGCCAGGTCTTCCGCGACCGCGTTGCTGTGGGTCATGCGGAACATGAAGCTCATCATGGGCCGGCGGTACTTCTGCACCAGGTAGGAGAAAGCCGAATCATCGCCGGCCTTCACCTGCAGCATGACCTCGGCATCGCTCCGGCCTTCGCCAGACACACCTGCGCCGGCGTCCGATGCCGCTGGCTGCGACACGCCCATGGCAAGCAACCCGCGATCCATGGCTACGCTGCTCACATCAGATTCAACCCCTTCCAGGGACGAAAGTTGCGCCTCCACGGCCTCCGGGCCTGACCCCAAAGTGCCTTCGGTACTATGGTCTGGAGGTACTTTGGCGGGTCTGGGGTCGGCTGGCATCAGGGCGCGGCTCATACTGCGCACCCGTGGAGATCGCTGGAACCGCCCCGGAATTCGCAGCACAGTCAGGCTATCACGGTCGCTGGATACGTGAAACTGGTTCGTTTGCTATCGTATAGCGGCAGTTGATGCCCGCGCCGAATGCCCCGGCCCAGAACCTCTTGATTCGACTATCCCAGCCCACCTGGCCACGTTGCACGGGCAGCTGTCCTAACTGGGGACCGCCGGCTTGGGTTTAAGTTGCGTCTTTAGAATCTCATCGACGAGAAACAGGTCGGTCAGCAGGGCGCGGAGATGGATGGACGCGTTCAGGTTGTCGATCAACTGAGAGCTGATGACAGGTTGAGCCAAGACCAACTCGAGCGCAGCCAGTGAGTCACGGGCGTCGCGGTCCAGCACGGCAATGAAAGCCTGGTATTTTCCCGCCGGTTCGAGTCCTTCGTCATTGACGGCCTCAGTACAGCATTCGGCGATGCCAGCCAGGGCATCGACGGCGCGACCCAAGAAATCGCGGAGTTGCCCCCCCGACTGGCTGCCCTGGTCGCTGGGGAGCCCTTGCCCGGCGTAGGCCAGCATGAACTCATAGCACTCTTCGATAGCATCACAGCGCTCGGAGAACCCAGATGGCATCGGTCAGCCCCGCTGTCCTTTCGAGGGTGCAGTTGAAGTCTCGACCACCCAGCGCTCCGGATCATGTTCCTTCAGGTAAAAGTCGCGGCGCATGGAACCGAAGATCATGGACTCCGTAATGGCGAGCTTCTCCGGCCGGACCGCAAAATAAACGTGCACGATCACCAGCGCGATCAGTCCAACGCCTGCCAGCCCGTGCAACACGTACATCAGGCCCCAGGTCATGTCGCTGAACAGATAGGGGTTGCGGGGAAAGAAAATCGTCCGCACCCGGACCATCATGAATACGCCGGTGAGAATCACGGACAGACCACACAATATGATGACGCCGTGGTAGAGCTTGTTCTCCAGAGGA
>JBOGLD010000267.1:0-1696 GCA_050745885.1 Terriglobales bacterium | reverse complement strand
GCTTTGGCCGGAGATCCAGTGGATCGAAGACAAGAAGTTGCGCAGCCAGGTTACCCAGACCTGGGTCAAAGCATTGGAGCGCAGCCCGCTGAAGCCCGACGACCTGAACCGCATTCCGTTTACGCTCCTGGTCCCCAACTGTCCCATCACTTTCATGGAGCACAAGCGCTGCGTGGTGCACATTGCGCGCCAGAGCGCCGAAGCCATGCAGGAATTCATGGGGCGCGCCCTGCCCATCCACATTGACACGGTAATTGCGGGCGCCATTCTTGCCGATGTAGGCAAATTGCTGGAATATGAACTGGGCGCGGACGGTAAGAGCCGGCAGAGCGAGCGGGGAGAGGCGTTACGCCATCCCTTTACCGGAGTCGCTCTGGCGCTGGAATGCGGCGTGCCGGATGCGGTCTGCCACATCATCGCTGCCCACGCCGCCGAGGGCGACCTGGTGAAGCGCACTACCGAGGCCTACATCGTGCACCACGCGGATTTCATGGCATTCTTACCTTTCAAGAACCCAAAAAACATCAAGCTGAAATAGGGAGAGTACGAGTTGGCTACAAAAGAAGCTGCCGCCAAGGAAACCATTACTGCCGGTATGTCGCGCTGGGCGGCCGGGCTGACCTACGCGCAGCTGTCGCAGGAAGCGGTGTACCAGGCCAAGCGATTTCTGCTCGATTCCGTAGGCTGCGCGCTGGGCGGATATCAGCAGCACGACGTCAAGATCGCGCTCCAAGTGCTCGACGAAATTGCCGGGAACGGCCCGGCAACCGTGATTGGCACCGGCCAACGCATCGATCCGGTCTCGGCTTCGCTGGCCAATGGATTGATGATCCGCTGCATGGACTACAACGACATTTACTGGAAGCAGGACCCGTCGCATCCGTCCGACATTTTTCCCGCGGCCCTGGCCGGTTGCGAGCGCGCAAAAAGCGATGGCAAAGAGTTGATGGTTGGGCTGGTCCTCGGACACGAATTCGAGATGCGCTTCTGCGAGGCGGCGTTTCCCGGCATTCGCGAGCGCGGCTGGCATCACGCCACGCTGACCGCGTTTGTCTCGCCTATCGTAGCCGGCCGGGCCATGCATCTGGGATGGGAGCAGATCCAGCACGCCATCGGCATTTCGGCCAGCCGTCATGCCACTTTAGGGGCGGTTACGGCCGGCAAGCTGACCATGATGAAGAACACGGTCGATCCCATGGCCACGCAGAGTGGTGTGTTGGCTGCGCTCCTGGCCGAGCGCGGCTACACTGGGCCCGAGCACGTGGTGGACGGCAAGGAAGGGTTGACCCACTGTTTTGGCCCCTAGTGGAAATTAAACCTGTTGACCGATGGGCTGGGCGAGTCGTGGCGGATCACGCAGTGCGGCATGAAGGCGTTCCCCACGGAAGCGCTCACCCACACCCCGATTTCCGCGGTGCTCGACATCGTCAAGTCCAACGATCTCAGGCCGGAGCAAGTGGAGAAGGTGCAGATTCGTTCGCTGGCGCGGGCGGCCGATATCCTTTCTGATCCCAGCAAATACGACCCTCGCACCAAGGAGACCGCCGACCACTCTCTACCCTACGTGATTGCCGCCGCGATCGCCGAACGCCAGGTAACGCCGGTGCAGTTTGAGATGAAGAAGATCATGGATCCGACGATCCGGGCGCAGTTGAAAAAAGTCGAAGTGGTGGCCGATCCTGAGATCGAGAAAGTG
>JBOGLD010000266.1:0-11292 GCA_050745885.1 Terriglobales bacterium | reverse complement strand
GCGGGCCTCCCGGGGACAGGCAAGAGCACGCTGGCGCGAGCACTGGCGCAGCGGCTTCCAGGCGCGGTTCTCGATAAGGACTCGATTCGAGCCTCGCTCTTTCAACCGGCGTATGTGGAGTATTCGCTATCGCAGGACGATTTCTGCGGGGAGATCATGCTGCAAACCGCAGCGTATCTGCTGTCGAAACATCCCGAATTGCACGTTCTGCTGGACGGCCGTACCTTCTCGCGGCGATACCAACGGGAGCGTGTGATCGAGTTCCGCTCGCGAGTAGGGACCACATCGGCCACACTGGAGTGCGTCTGTTCAGAGGCGTCTGCACTGCGACGCATCGCGGATGCTGTGGCGGCAAACAACCACCTCGCCGCGAATCGCACGCCGGAACTCTATCGCGAAATACGAAAGGCATGGGAACCGATCGACCAACCCAAACTGGTTATCGACACCGATGAAACCCTGGAATCATGTGTCGATCGAGCGTTGCGCTATCTGACTGCGCGGACCTTCGTCACTTAACCGTTAGCAGTTATGATTTCTCGGTCTGCGCCGGTCGCCACCCAAGTAATGGCGAGAGTGGCAACGTTGAAAACAATGGCTTACTCTTCCCCGCATCACCAAAGTCACCCCAAACCGCAAGAATCCCTTACCCCACGTGCTATACTGTCGTTGCGTCTAATACCACGGCTGTGGTGCGGTTGCTCTGGTTTGTATCTGAATTCCCGCCTAATTTCCCTCCGTAAGTCTTCGGCGTAAATACTGGCAAATGCTAGTTGCTGCCCGCCTGTGTGCGCGCCGCCTCGCTTCCGCCAACAGAAAAAGAGAATAAACATCAATGCAGAGTTTTTCAGAATTACCCATCTCTTCTTATACACAGGAGAGATTGTCGTCCCTTAACTTTTCCATCCCGACCCCGGTGCAAGCTGCGGCCATCCCGCAGGCACTCGCAGGCAAAGACGTGCTCGCCACGGCTCAGACCGGAACCGGCAAAACGCTGGCCTTTCTGATCCCGATCATCGAGCGCCTGCTTCAGCCCGCGAAAGCGGATTCCGGAAAATCCGGAATCGCTGCCCTGGTTCTGGTTCCGACCCGCGAACTGGCCATGCAGGTGGTTGACCAGTACAACGCTTTGCGGGGCACGAAATTGTCGCCCGCGGCCCTGGTGGTAGGCGGTCTGGCGGAGGGAAACCAGCTGACTGCCCTTCGCCGGGGAGCGCGTATTGTGGTGGCCACTCCAGGCCGGCTCGAAGACTTCCTCGATCGCCGCCTGATCAGTTTCCAGAGCCTTCAAGTTCTGGTGCTCGATGAAGCCGACCGCATGCTCGACATGGGATTTCTGCCCGCGCTGCGCCGCATCGCAAGAGTTCTGCCCAAAGATCGCCAGACGATGTGTTTTTCCGCTACCCTGGAAGCGTCAGTGGCGCATCTGGTCAGCGACTACACCCGAAGCCCGGTGCGCCTGGCCTTTGGCTCCACGTTGAAGCCATCGGAAAACGTGCGCATCCAGGCCTTCGAAGTTGATAGCGACCGCAAGCAGGAGATGCTCCACCGCCTGCTTTCAAAGGAAACCGGCCGCTGTCTGATCTTCGCCCGCACCAAGCGCGGCACCGAGCGCCTGGCCCGGAATCTGAATCGCGACGGCTTTGCCGCCGCCATGATTCACGGTGACCGCTCGCAATCGCAGCGTACCGCGGCCCTGACCGGATTCCAGCAGGGACGCTACCGCATCCTGGTGGCCACCGACCTGGCCTCGCGCGGTATTCACGTGCAGGACATCGCTCACGTCATCAACTACGACCTCCCCGAGGTCGCGGAAAACTTCATCCACCGGGTGGGCCGCACCGGACGCGCCGGTGAACTAGGTGTAGCCTCCACTCTCTTCGGCCGGGAGCAGCGCTCCGAGCTGCACCAGTTGGAACGCACTCTGGGAATCCGCATGGAAAGAATGCAAGCCGATGACATTCCCTTAGGAAAACCGCCCCGCAAGCCGGTTCACATCGATCCCGCCGAAGCCCTGGCCCGAGGAAGAATGGTTCGCCTCCCCGGAGAAGTCCTGCAAGCCCAGATGGGAAGTTAAGAACTACCACCGCTCACGTAGGGGCGGGTGTCCCACCTGCCCGGCGGAGCAAAGCTCCGCAGTACCCACGCCCGCTGAACAAAACTGAACTCCCACCCCGGAATCTCCGTACATAATCGGGATGGCAAAGCTGCGCCTGCTCCCGGTCCTCTTCCTCGCCGTTTCCCTGCCGCAGGCGAAGGCAGACGAAGCTTTGAGCGCCGCAGCCATCATGGCCCGCGTGGCCACTAACCAGGACAGCAGTGAGAAGCTGCGCAGCCAATACGTTTACCAGCAACACATCCAGATCATCACCAGAAAGACCAAGGGCAAAGTCCTGCGCGAGGAGACCGCCGACTATCAGGTGGTCCCCAAACCTGACCATACCGACAGAACGCTGCAGCAACTCACGGGCCGCTACTGGCGCAAGGGCAAGTACCAGGACTTCAGCGGCGAACCTGTGCCCGAAGCCGACAGCACCGACGGAGAACTGATTCACGACTTCCGCGAAGATCTCACTAATGACAAGTCCAAAGACGGCATGGCCCGCGACCTGTTCCCCCTCACCACCGAGCAGCAGCAAACCTACAAGTTTCGCCTCATGGGCGAGGAACTTTTCGAGAGCCGGCAGGCCTACCACATCGCCTTCACTCCGAAAGACGATGACGACACGGATTGGGCCGGCGAGGCCTACATCGACGCGCAGGAATTCCAGCCGATTTACGTCTTCACCAAACTATCGCGTCGCCTGCCCTTCGGGGTTCGGACTTTTCTCGGCACCGACCTCCCCGGCATCGGCTTCGCGGTCCACTACCGCCGGCAGCAGGATGGAGTCTGGTTTCCAGTCAGCCTGGGCAGCGAATTTCGCATTCGCGCTCTCTTTTTTTTCAATCGCAATATCACGGTTTCGCTGGAAAACAAAGCGTTCGAGCATACCCACGTGCAGACCAGAATCGTAAACACGGAACAATAAAGTGTGGGGCGGACACTGGTGTCCGTCCCCACAAACGAGTTCCCGTATAATCTCTCCACACTATCTCAGGGGATGATCATGACCAGTGTGCCAGACAATTTCGCGGAGCTGAAACAGCGGCTCCGGGCCAGTTGGATGGCCGGCGATTTCGGTGAAATTGCAAAACTGAATGTCCGCGAGGGAGAAGGCTTCATCCAGCGGATCAAACTCAAGCCCGGAACGAAAGTCCTCGACGTGGCCTGCGGCACCGGAAACCAGTCCATCCCCTCCGCCCGCGCCGGCGCCGATGTCATCGGCCTCGACCTCGCCCCCAATCTTCTGGAACAGGCCCGCCAACGCGCCGCCGCCGAAAACCTGAAAATCGAATTTGTCGAAGGCGACGCCGAGAAGATCCCGTACGAAGCCGCCCGCTTCGACGTGGTGTTGTCCATGTTCGGAGCCATGTTCGCTCCCCGCCCCGAAGTCGTCGCGTCCGAACTGCTGCGCGTCTGCCGCCCCGGTGGCCTGATCGCCATGGGCAACTGGACTCCGGAAGGCTTCGTAGGCGAAAGCTTCAAGATCACCTCACGCTACGCTCCCCCGCCCCCAGGCATGCTGCCCCCGGCACTCTGGGGAGTCGAAAAGGTCGTCAGCGAACGCCTGGGCGGTGGTACAGGAAGAGTTGCCCGCCTCGAGATGACCCGGCAGCACATGCTGTTCGATTATCCCTTCCCTCCATCCGAAACCGTCACCTTCTTCCGAAAATTTTTCGGACCCACCCAAATGACGTATGCCCGCCTCGACGAAGCCAGTCAACGCGCCCTGACCGCCGACCTCACCGCCCACTGGACCGCCCACAATCAAGGCGACCTCAACCACACCGTCATCAAGGCCGAGTACCTGGAAGTGCACGCCCACACAACCTAAGCCCGCCATCACCCTGTCATCTCATCCGCCTGTCATCCCGAGCGAAGTCGAGGGACCTTGCGTCTCTCCGTGGAATATGTCCGTTCTTCGCAAAGCGTGAGCCGTCACAGGCGGAAGATCAGCGCGAGGGGCAGCCTGTCCGGTCTCGGGCGCGCTGGAAAGTGGAGATTTAAGTTTCCATCTCTCCAGGCCCCGCGACATTCAAAGTGGTTGCGATCCAATTAAGGTTACGTCGCCCGACCCAACTATCCACTACCCAGATGCTATGATTGCCAGTCCGTTTAAGGATTCTGTCCCTACTATCTCCCGGCCCGCGTAAAGAAAGGTGAACAGAGTCGTCAACCCGAGATGAGCCGCAGATTCTCCATCCTCACGCTTACCATCCTGTCTCTCGGAATCTACGTCGCCACCGCCGCCCAGCCGGCGCTCCTCGATGACGCCGACGCCTCGCACGCACTGGTCTCCCGCGAAATGCTGCAGCGTGGCGACTGGGTGGTCATGTATCAGGACGGCATTCGCTACCTTGAAAAAGCGCCCCTGCATTACTGGATGGTGGCCATCAGCTACAAGCTGTTCGGACAGGGCGCGTTCCAGACCCGGCTCCCGCTGGTGCTTTCCGTGGCCCTACTGGTTCTGATGGTCTATTTTTTTGCCCGCCGTTTCTTCGGCGAGACCGCGGCCTTCTACTCCGGGCTGATCACGTGCACCAGCGTTGGCGTATGGCTGTTCACCCGCGTGATGGTTCCGGAGGCCATCTTTGCCCTTGAACTGACCGCGCTGTTCTACCTTTTCCTGCGCGCCTGGCAGGGCAGCCTCGATCCCCGTATCGGCTATTGGGGCGCATCGGCGGTGATGGGCCTGGCCGTGCTCACCCTGGGTTTGATCGGCGTGCTCTTCCCCCTGGGCGTGGTCTTTTTCTTCATCCTCTGCACCCGCAGCTGGGGACGCTGGCGCGAGTTGCGGATTTTCTCCAGCAGCCTGATCTTCCTGGTCATCGCCGTGCCCTGGCACTGGCTGGCGGAAGAACGCTCCCCCGGATTTCTATGGTCCTATTTCATCAACGAGCATTTCAAGCGCGCCCTGGGAACCCGCTATCCGCCCGACTATGAGGCCGTGCCTTTGCTGCTGTGGTGGGCCTTGCATCTGGTGTGGTTTTTTCCCTGGAGCTTTTTTATTGGTTACATCTGGCGCGAGTTTCCCCGGCCCAAAACCTGGGGACGGACCATGGAACCGGCCCAGCAAGCGCGTCTGCTGCTCTTCATCTGGGCCGGCCTGATTCTGTTTTTCTTTTCCCTGACCACCGGATCGCGCATGGAGTACTACAGCTTCGGCGCCTGGCCCGCGATCGCGGTCCTGCTGGGCATTGGGCTGAGCGACGCCGAACAGGCGCGCGACCGCTGGTTGCCGCGCCTGCAGGCGGGACTGGCCGTGATCGGACTTCTGGCCTCGGTTTTCCTCAGCTACCTGGTGATCTCATCGCTCGATGTTTCGTCCAGGGGCGGCATCTCGCACCTCATCCAGTATCACCCGCTCGATACCTATCGACTTTCGATGGCGCACATTTTCGACTTGACTCCGCAGACCTTTGCGGCGCTTCGCGGCCCGGCCGTTTTCGCCATTCTGATTTTTATCGTGGGCTTCGGAAGAGCGTGGCTGTTGCGGCGGCGCTGGAAGAATTCGGCCGCCACTCTCACCCTGGCTCTCACCATGGCGCTATTTTTCTTTGCCGCCAACTGGGCCTTCAAACGGTTTGAGCCCCGCATGTCCTCGCGGGCGCTGGCCGACGCCATCCTTCCCTACCTGCGGCCGCAGGACCAGATTGTGCAGTACGGCGATTTCAACTCGGGCTCGAGCATCCCCTTCTACACTCACCGCCATGTCTGGATCTACAACGGGCGCTTCGGCACCAACCTCGAAATCGGTTCGAACTATCCCGACGTGCCACCCACTTTTCTGGACGACAAGAGTTTCCCCGCCTTCTGGAGCGGCCCCGAGCGTGTGTTCATTTTTGTCCCTGAAGAATTTCGCAAGGCCGCGCTCTCCCGCCTCCCCCCGGACTCCAGCTACCTGCTGGCCGAGAGCGCCGGAAAGTACATTTTCGTGAATCAACTGGTGCGCCCCGACTTGCCGTTGCTCGCAACCATTCTCCAGCGGCATCCGGTGGAGTAGACCGTTGAGCTCCGTGGATATTGCTCCAGAGACGCCCGAAACGAATACCGATGAACTGTTGATGGAGGAAGCCCTGCGGGCCGCCCAACGGGCGCTCGAAGCCGGAGAAGTCCCCGTGGGCGCCGTCGTCGTGTGTGAAGGCAAAATCGTCGGACGCGGCGGCAACCGTAATCTCACCGACTCCGACCCCACCGCCCACGCCGAAGTCGTCGCCCTGCGTCAGGCCGGTGCCGCCCTCGGCAACCACCGCCTGGAAGACTGCGAACTGTTTGTTACAATTGAGCCGTGCGCTATGTGCGCCGGAGCGCTGGTTCATGCCCGGCTCAAACGCCTGGTCTACGGCGCAGATGACCCGAAGGCTGGCGCCATCCGTTCGGTGATGCAGGTCCTGAACCATCCCAGCCTGAACCACCGCATGGGAGTCCGCAGCGGCGTCCTGGCCGGCCGTTGCACCGAGCTGCTGCAATCGTTCTTTAGAAGCCGCCGCTAGTCGTTGATCGTTCGTCCTTGGCCGTTGGCCAAGGACGAACAGCCAACGACCGCTTTCCGGAGAGGTGCGTGAGTGGTTGAAACGATCCGCCTCGAAAGCGGACATACCTTAACGGGTATCGGGGGTTCAAATCCCTCCCTCTCCGCCAGATTTTTTGGGAGGCCTTCCTTGTGAAAAGTCCGATGCAGACCCCGTTTGATAGCGTTGAGAATGCCCAGGCGTACGTCCGGTTGCTGATTGAGGCTTTGGCGGACGCCAAGACCGAGGTCGAAGCCGACGTGGCAGATTCGAACAGGCTGCATGCCGAGCGTCGGGTGGAGGCTTTGCGGCTGGTCCAGTATAAGTTGGACCGACTGGAGAAGCATCTGGTCGCCGGCGGGCACCTGCTGAACGATCTGCGCAGGTTGCGTCGCCTTCTCCTCGACGAACCTGCCGATCTCGGCCTGGCTGTGACCTCCTCCAAGCCCTAACCCCTGCCTTTTCGCCCGCTCACACGACGAAATATTTGGCCCCGGGGTGGTGCACCACAATGGCCGACGTGGATTGCTCCGGCTCCAGCAGAAAGCCGGTAGTAAGCCGCACTCCGACATTTTCTTCCGGATGGAGCAGGGCGAACAGCTTGGTCTGGTCCTCCAGATTGGGGCACGCGGGATAGCCAAAGGAGTATCGCGAGCCGCGATACTTCTGGTGGAACAGATCTCGGATGTGGGGCGAGTCTTCGCCGGCGATGTCCAGTTCTTCCCGCATCTTCTGGTGCAGATATTCGGCCAGAGCTTCGGCCGTCTCCACGCTGAGGCCGTGCAGGTAAAGGTACTTGGTGTACTCCCCGCCTTCGAACAGCTTCTGCGTTTCCACCGACGCCCGGGCGCCCATGGTGACCAACGACAGGCCAATCACGTCCATCTTCCCCGATGATTTCGGGGCAAAGAAATCGGAGATGGAGAGCTTGCGGCCTTCGCGCTGGCGCGGGAAAGTGAACCGCAGAAGCTCCTTGGTGTGGTCTCCCGCGTCATACACAATCGTGTCGTTGCCCTCGCTCTGCGCGGGAAAATATCCGTAGACCGCTTTCGGTTCGAGCACTCCGCTAGCAATGATCTCCTCTTCCAGCTGTTTTTTGATGGGCCGGAATTTCTGCTCCACCAGGCGAAGGTAGTCTTCCTGCGACGCGGTTTTCAGTTGCCACTGGTTCTTGAACAGCGCGGTCTCGTTGATGTAGGGAAAGAGTTCGCGCAAGTCGAAATCCTTGCGCACCTTAACTCCCCAGAACGGCGGTGCGGGGATATTCGGCGCATCCTTTACCACCGGGCTTCTCTCCGCGAACACCGGTCCGGTTTCTTCATCGACCGCGGCCGCCTTGGCGTATTCCTTGACGGTGCGTCCTTCCTGCAGGCGGGATTGTTTCTTGCCGTTCGCCGTAGCCAGGTCTTCCATGATGTGCAGGCCCGCAAAAGCGTCGTCGGCGTAGAAGACAGCGTTTGAGTATTCGCGGCGCAGGTCGTCTTCCACGTACTTGCGCGTGAGCGCGGCCCCCCCACAAATGACCGGGAAATCCAGTTTCTGCCGTTCCAGGTCCTGAATGACGTACTTCATCTCCAGCGTCGACTTCACCAGCAGGCCGCTCAGGCCGATGGCATCGGCCTTGTGTTCCATGGCGGACTTGATGATGATGTCGCCGGCCTGCTTAATCCCCAGATTGACCACCTTGTAGCCGTTGTTCGAGAGGATGATGTCGACCAGGTTCTTGCCGATGTCGTGCACATCGCCCTTCACCGTGGCCAGCACAATCGTGGCTTTCTGTGAGCCCGCCTTCTTCTCCATCTTGGGCTCGAGATACGCGACCGCCTGCTTCATCACTCCGGCGGAGTCGAGCACCGACGGCAGTTGCATCTTGCGGGCGCCGAATAGATCGCCCACTGTCCGCATGCCGTCGAGCAGGACGTTATTGATCAGATCAAGCGGCGAATATTGGGTAAGCGCCTCTTCCAGTATTTCTTCCAGGCTCTTTTTGTGCGCGCCCTCGCCCACGGCTTTTTCGCCGTTGATGATGGCAAACTTCAATTTGTCCTCAACCGAGAGCGTTTCCACGTGGGCGGTAGTCTCGGTCTCGCCTTTGCCTTTCTTGCCGGCAAAGTGGTTCATATATTTCTGCAGCGGGTCGCCGTCGGACGCCGCATCGCGATAGATCAACTTCAGCGCCAGATCAACTTCTTCCTGAGGGATCTTGTATAACGGATAGATTTTGGAGTAGTTGACGATGGCCATATCCAGGCCATTGTTGACCGCCTCGTGCATGAAGACGGAATTCAGGACGCGGCGCGGGTAGGCGTCCAGACCAAAAGAGATGTTGCTGACACCCAGGATGGTCTTGACCTCGGGCAGCTCGTGCTTGATGCGTTTGACCGCTTCCAGAGTTTCGATTCCAGCCGAGCGGTAATCCTCCTGGCCGGTGGTGATGGGCAGGGTCAGCGCGTCAAAGATCAGGTCGATGCCGCGCAGGCCATACTTTTCCGTCGCCAGTTTGTAGATGCGCTGGGCAATGGCAACCTTCTTGTCGGCGGTGAGGGCCATGCCGTCTTCATCGATGGTCAGGGCAATCACAGCTGCGCCGTAGCGCCGGGCCATGGGCAAAACTTTCGAAGTTCGCTTCTCGCCATCTTCCAGATTGATGGAATTGATGATGGCTTTGCCCGGGATGCGCTTCAATGCTTCTTCCACCACATCCGCTTCGGTCGAGTCCACGAGGATGGGCGCGGGCACGCGGGTCGCAACTTTCTCCAGGATGGAGCTGATGTACCCCTTTTCGTCTTCCCCTACGATGGCGCAGCACAGGTCGAGCATGTGCGAGCCTTCGTTCACCAGCTTCTTGGCCATGGCCAGAATGTCGTCATACTTCTTGCCACGCACCAGGTTGCGGAAATTTTCCACCCGGGTCGTGGTGTTCATCTCTTCTGCGACCACCAGAGGTTTGGGGTCAAGATCGAGCGGTACGGAAGTGTAGGCGCTGGAGGCGGCGGCGGTTGGTTTCACGTCACGCTTGGCTGCCTCCAGGTTGGCCACGGCCTCGACCACGGCTTTCAGGTGCTCGGGGGTGGTGCCGCAGCATCCGCCAACGATATTCACGCCGTACTCGGTGACGAAGCGCTTGTGGTATTGAGCCAGCTCGGCGGGGCTGAGTTTGTAGACGGCCCGCCCACCCTCGTTGTGGGGCAGTCCGGCATTGGGCAGGATGGAGATCAGCTTGCTCGAATTGAGGCCGAGGAAGCGCACCGCGTCGTTCATTTCCTTCGGGCCGGTGGCGCAGTTGAGACCGATGACGTCCACATCAAAGGGCTCGAGAGCGGTCAGCGCGGCCCCGATTTCGGTCCCAAGCAGCATCGTGCCGGTGGCTTCGAGCGTGACCTGCACGGTGACCGGCAGACGCTTCCCTGTGTTATGCATGGCGTCGAAGATGCCTACCAGCACGGCTTTGGCCTGAAGCAAATCCTGACAGGTCTCGGCGAGCAGGATGTCGACGCCGCCTTCGATCAAGGCGGTGGCCTGCTCGGTGTAGCCTGCCACCATGTTGTCGAAGGTGATGTGCCCGAGCGATGGCAGCTTAGTGGTGGGGCCGATGGAACCGGCCACGAAGCGCGGCTTGTCATGGGTCGAGAATTGCTGCGCGACTTCTTTTGCGATCTTCGCCGCGGCAATGTTGATTTCAGCGACTTTGTCCTGCAGGTCGTATTCCGCCAAAACCACGCGCGCGCCGCCGAAGGTGTTGGTCTCGACTACGTCGCAACCTACTTTGAAGAAGTCGGCATGAATCTCCTTGATAATGTCGGGCCGGCTGAGGACGAGCAGTTCGTTGCAGCCTTCCTTGCCCCAGAAATCGTCCACACTGGGGTTGCGGAACTGGATGTTGGTTCCCATGGCGCCGTCGTAGATGACGACGCGGTCGCGCACGGTTTGTAGAAAGTCAGACATTGGAAATCAGCCGTTAGTCGTTGGTCGTTGGTCGTTGGCCCGAGTCACAATCCCTTGGCCCGCATTCGGTAGCCAGGTCGATTTTGGCCAGCGGCCAAAGGCCAATGACCAACGACGGTTCCCGCATTAGCACAAACGCCGGCCCGCTGGGAACCGGCGTTCCTTGCCTGTGTCTGAACTTATTGAAGGTTAGCTCCCTTGTACAGGTGACGAAGGTGCGCCGGCTCCGACTTCATCGCGATTGAAGATTGCGTTGGCACCCATATGCGCTGGCATGGCGGCCAGCATCTGCTCTTTTCGGTAGACCAGGTTGCTGGCATTGAAACTTGCGATCTCGAAGCCGTGTCCGTGGGTAATGGCGTCGGTGGGACAGGCCTCCACGCAGTAGCCGCAGAAAATACATCGGTTGTAGTCAATGTTATAGACCTTGGCATAGCGCTCGGCCCCGCTCACCCGGTTCTCGGCCGTGTTCTCCGCAGCCTCGATGTAGATACAGTTCGAGGGGCAGGCGGCAGAGCACAGGAAGCAGGCCACACACTTTTCCAGGCCGTTCTCGTCGCGCTGCAGCACATGCATTCCCCGATAGCGCTCCTGAAACATGGCTCCCTTCAGCGGACCGGGCCCGTCGGGATAGTTTTCCACAATCGTGGGCTGAAACATCTCCCGGAAGGTGATGCTCATGCCTTTGGCGATGGCGGCGATGTTCTGCAGGACTGGCATACCTTTCTAGTATAC
>JBOGLD010000265.1:0-12795 GCA_050745885.1 Terriglobales bacterium | reverse complement strand
CGCGCACCAGAGCGATCGGCCCGCCATTCGCGGCTTCCGGAGCCACGTGGCCGATCATCAGCCCGTGCGTGGCGCCGCTGAAGCGTCCATCGGTGACCAAGCCGATGGAGTCGCCCAGTCCTTGGCCAACGATCGCGCCAGTCACGCCGAGCATCTCGCGCATTCCCGGACCGCCCTTGGGCCCTTCGTAGCGGATCACCACCACATCGCCCGCCTTGATGCGTTTTTCGGTGACCGCGGTCATGGCTTCTTCTTCGGAATCGAAAACGCGCGCCGGCCCGCGCTGGCTCAGGCGCTCGTGGCCGCTGATTTTGGCTACACATCCCTCGGGCGCCAGGTTGCCGTGCAGAATGACCAGGCCGCCCGTCTTCTTTAGCGGCTTGTCCAGCGGTGCGATCACTTCCTGGCCCGGCGCCTCGACGGCGCTTTCGCCTTCGACCCCCAGGGTCTTGCCGGTGACCGTGAGTGCATCCTCGCGGAGATGTTTGCCCTGCAACAGTCGCTGCACCAGCAGACGTATGCCGCCAGCGCGGTGCATGTCAGCAGCCACAAAACGCCCTGAAGGTTTCAGGTCGGCCAGCAGGGGAGTGCGCTCGCTGACTTTCTGGAAATCATCAATGTGCAAGGGGACGCCGGCCTCGCGTGCCATGGCGAGCAAGTGCAGGACCGCATTGGTCGAGCCGCCGGTGGCAGCCACGCCTGCAATAGCGTTTTCGAACGCAGGGCGAGTCAGAATGTCTCTGGGACTGACGCCCTGGCGCAACAGATTCATCACCACCGCTCCGCAGTCGTACGCGACCTGGTCTTTTTGTGGGTCCATGGCGGGAACGCTGTTGAAGCCCATGGGAGAAAGGCCGATCATCTCCATCACCGTGGACATGGTGTTGGCGGTATATTGGCCGCCACAGGCGCCGGCGGCTGGGCAGGCGACACCTTCCAGGTCGTGCAATTCCGCGTCCGTCATCTTGCCGGCGGCGTTGGCCCCCACCGCTTCGAATACATCCTGAATGGTCACATCCTTGCCGCGATAGTTGCCGGCTGCAATGGTGCCGCCGTAAAGTACGAGGCCGGGAAGATTGAGCCGCGCCAGTGCCATGGCTCCTGCCGGAATGGTTTTATCGCAGCCCACGACGCATACCAGCGCGTCGAACATCTGTCCCCGGCAAACCAGTTCGATGGAGTCCGCAATCAGTTCGCGGCTGACCAGCGAGGCGCGCATACCTTCGGTACCCATGGTCTCGCCGTCGCTGATGGCGATGGTGTTGAACTCCATGGGAGTGCCGCCAGCGGCACGGATGCCTTCCTTCACCTTGGCGGAAAGCCGGCGCAGGTGGAAGTTGCAGGGCATGGTTTCGATCCAGGTGTTGGCCACGCCGATGAGGGGCTTGCTTAAATCGCTATCGGTGAATCCGACGGCCTTGAACATGGCACGGGATGGGGCCCGGTCGCGTCCGTCGGTGATGCCGCGACTGCGGTGTTTAAGATCCATGGGACAAAGATTATGACAGAGACGCGTTCATCTTAGAAGCCTGGATGGGCAAGGGGAAATCTGTACGGATGCTGTCTTTGCGTCCTTCGCGGCATTTCTTTGCGCCCTTTGCGGTAAAAGGCCCTTTGATCGCAAAAGCTCGCCAAGAACGCCATGGCAACTTCGATTGAATCATGCGGATGTTTGGGATCTGCTTTAGGACCGTATATTCTTCCGGCAAGGATTCGCGACACTGAGATTAGGCATGAAGAAACACCAAGGATTCTTCCAGATCGACCAACTCGAAGCGCAGCGGGCGCGGGCAGGGAAATCGTACCTGGAGTTTTTGCGCGTTTCGGCGATGAGCGCCGGAGTCTATACCTTGCCGGCCGGCGGCACTGACCTGCAAAAGCCTCACCAGGAAGACGAGCTGTACTACGTCGCAAGCGGGCGGGCGCGTATGCGAGTGGGCGCGCAGGACCAGGCTGTCTGCCAGGGCAGCGTGATTTTTGTGGCGGCGGGGGTGGAGCATCGTTTCTACGACATTGCGGAGGAACTTGTGGTCCTGGTGCTCTTCGCTCCCGCCGAGACCTAGGATGCAAGCGCAAACGACGCGAGGGGAAATTTCACCCTCCCGGTCCGACGATGAAGGGCCTTCGGGTTTGCTATACTCTGCCGCTTAGTGATTCGACGGATCTTGAAGACGCTGGGGCGTGGAGTCGTGCTGAAGCGGCGCCTTCCACCAGAATTCGCCAGCGCTCCACTGCTGGTCTCGCCCGATTCGGCCCTGGGATATTGGAGACGCGACATCGCTAAGGTCGATCCCTTCCTGCTCTCCATGGTTCGTGAATTAGTGCGGCCCGAAATGACCGTGTGGGATATCGGAGCAAACGTTGGATTATTCTCGTTTGCCGCGGCTTCGCTTGGCGCCCGGGTTGTGGCCGTGGAAGCCGATATCTGGCTGGCGAATTTGATGCATCGCTCGACCCTGCTCAACCAGCTGGATGTAACCGTGCTTCCTGCCGCCGTGTCCGACCGTCAAGGAGTTGCCAAGCTCTACCTGTCGGATCGCGGGAAGGCCTCGAACTCGCTAAGGGGCAGCGGTCTTGCCCAGTCGGTGGTTACAGTTACGTTGGACTGGATGCTCGATCATTTTCCTGGTCCCCAAGTCCTGAAAATAGATGTCGAGGGCATGGAGTACGCAGTTTTGAGCGGCGCTCGGAAGCTGCTTCAATCTCGGCCTGTTATTTTCTGCGAAGTGACTGAAAATCATGACCTGGTGGGAGAACTGTTGAGAGGCGCCGACTATGACCTTTACGCCGCTCAGGAACGTAATCGCCAACCGCTGCACCTGCCATCCCGGGATACGCTAGCCATCCCCAAGCCTGGAGCGCATGAGGGTGGGCGCCAGACCAGGCACGAATCCCAGTCGAGGCCACTCTGAAATCGGTGTAGTGGAAACCCCATGGTGGAGGCTTGGTAAATTTCGCTGCGGATAAAATCCGCAGTTCACGTAAAACGAGAGTTTCTCGACAATCTGCTAGGCTGTTTTGCTCTCCTTGCCGGGGACCCAGTAGATTTCCTCTTTCAAGACTTCCTTGGTGAAACCGATGCGCTGAAGGATTCCTTTGCCCTGCTCGATCATCTGCGGATGGCCACACAGATAGCCGGCGGAGTTGGTGCCGTTCAAACCCCACATGTCGGCGTACTTGCGGATCAAGTCATCGACCCGGCCGATTTCGCCCGTCCATTTCTGATCATCCCAGGGACGGCTGACAGTGGGGACGTATTTCAGCCACGGCACTTCGGCGGCGAATTTCCGCAGTTCGTCAAGGTAGCCGAATTCCCACGAGCGGCTGGCCCCGTTGAGCAGAAATAGTTTGTGCTCGCCGGAGAATTTGCCTTCCTTCCAATCTTTGTAGAAGGTGCGAACGTAGCTGACGAAGGGCGCAATGCCGGTGACGGTCGAGACCAGCAGGTGATTGGTGCGTCCACTCTTAGTGTCGAGAGTGAAGAGTCCCTTGGGAACTTTTCGCATCAACAGTTCATCGCCGACTTGCAGCTTGTAAATATCCGGCGTCAGTTCGCCCTGGGGGACCAGCTCGAAGAAGAACTCGATTTCGCTCTCATACGGTGAAGACACGATGGAATAGGGGCGCTCCGAACGTTTCTCCGGACGCTGCACGCCCAGGGTGGCGTACTGGCCGGGAGCGAAGTTGAATTCGCCGTTGGTCTGGACGCGGATCATCCACAGGTCGGACGCAAAGTCCTGGCGCCGGGTGATTTTGGCGCGGTAAAACTTGTCGTCGGAAGTGCTCATTGCGGCCGCCCCTCGGAATCGGCGAGCCTATAAGGTGCCTCAGCCGGTACGAGGATGGCAAGTCGGAACCCTTCAGGAAGGTTACTGATTCAGAACGGGGGTTGATTTACGCGTGGCTCGCGCTGCCGGCCGTCCGGGATGCGCGACGGGGTTATACGGTCTGAGTCTGGCTTCCGGTTGGGGCCAGCGTGTCGGTAATGAGATCGCAGCGGTGGCGGAGCCGCTGCTGGGAGACTTTGATGGTCTCACCCGCCGCGTTGTTGCCTGGGTCGCTCGCTTCCGCGGCCACCCGGGTAGCGTTTTCCGACAGGGCGTCGGCCACTTCCAGTAATACCAGGAGCGAATCCGCGTGCAGCTTCCACAATGAAGGCGAGTTCTCCACTCGCTTGAGTTCTTCCAGTTCCGTGCTCATGCGAGCCACCACGGCCACGATGCGCAGGAGCACTCGGGCGACGCTGCCGCGGGCGCTCTTTTCGTCGAGATATTCGGCACTGCAGGAGTCAGCCTCGGCCGCGGTCAGCGTGAGATTGAAGAACCGCATGGGAACCACCTGGCGGAATTTCGGGTCAGCCACGCGCACGAAGACCCGGATGGACTCTTCCACCTGGCGGACCTTGGTCTCTTCAGTCGAGATCTGCTGGGGCGTAACCGCCGAGCGCAACGCCTGCACATCGAGCGCAGGCCGGCGGCGACGTGCGGGCGCCGGTTGCGCCGGCGTGCGTGGGCCCCTGGAAGTTGTGCGCGTTGGCACTGAGGCAAAATATGATACCCGGCGAATCGGCGGACGCCGCTCCAAAGCCTGTTTCAGTTTGGAGACGCGGCGAAATTTATCCAGAGCGGTGCCGTAGTCGATTTTCAGTAGTTCGCTCTCTTCCAGAGCAGCCACGTGTTCGACGGTGACATCCACGCCCTCCACGTTGCCGAGAATGCTGCCGCCCTGTTCTTCCAGAGCCGAGGCGAACTCTCTTATTTCCGCGGCCGCGGCGTGAAAAAACTCGTCAAACTTCTTGCCGAAAGCGGCATTGTAGGGCGCGATCGTGGCGAGCACTCCGGGATGATAGAAAGAGGAATCGAGTGACTGCTTGACTTCTCGCACCCGGGCAATGAGGTCGGAATCGAGCAACGCGTTCAGATCGTGGCAGTTCTCCGCTTCCTCTTGCAGAGGATCGAAGCGCCGCAGCAGCTGCACGTGTTCCTCGGAAAGAGAAGGCACGTCGGTGTCGGCGAGAATTTCGATCAGCGCAATCTCGAAAGGCGAGAGTGGAAGGGAGCCGTCCAGGCCATAGCCGCGGCGCTCCCACTGTCCCGGCACGCGCGGGTGGCGATAGAGAAACGTGGCGACCAGATCCGTCTTGTCGCGATTGATGTCGCTGGTGTCTTTCTTGCGGGTGAAATAGCGCAGAACAGCTTCGGCGATTTCGGGATCGGTTTCGGCGGTAAAGGCCCGCCGCAGCATAGCCGGTGTGATGGCCTGATCGAGGAGGCGCAACCAACGGCGCATGCGGTCGAGCGTGGCATGCACCTCGCCATCTCCCTCCTGTAAGGAGATAGCCTCCAGGCCAGCCGGAACCGGGACCTCGCCACCAACGGAATCCTGCAGCAGCTTCTCGTAGAAGCCCTGCACGGTGGCCAGGATGGCCAGCTCCCATTTTGGATCCTCTACCACAGTTTCACTCCCGCTGATCTGAGCCTGCGGAACGCTGTGAACACAGGTTTGGACTAGTAAAACCTAAGGCGGGCTGCTCGCACAATCGTTTTCCCAAGGGGGCGGCACTAAAGTCACAATGGTGGATGGACGGAGCTAAAGTTCACAGTGTCATCCTGAGCGATCCCGCTCCTTCGCTGGCGAAGGAGCGGGTGAGTCGAAGGACCCCTATAGCAGTCACAGACCAGGTTGACGGCCGCCCCGGCTGGTCCCGTATGGTCTCGTACCACCGAAGTTTGCGTTGGATTTTCCTGGCCTAAAAAGTGGAGGTGCGCTCCGCCAGCGATGGCACTAAAGCACAATGGTTGAGGATGGACGGAGCTAAAGTTCCGGGTGTCACCCTGAGCGATCCCGCTCCTTCCGCTGGCGAAGGAGCGGGTGAGTCGAAGGACCCCTATAGCTGTCACACACCAGGTTGACGGCCGCCTCGGCTGGTCCCGTATGGTCTCGTACCACCGAAGTTTGCGTTGGATTTTCGTGGCCTAAAAAGCGGAGCTCCGCGGCACAGCCGAGGGCGGCTGTTCCCACATGGCCTGGGATGGCTATAGGGGTCCTTCGACTCCGCCTGAGCGCTCGCAAGCGAGTGCTCGGGCTGCGCTCAGGATGACAGGGGGTTACTTTTTCAGATCTTTTAATATTTCTCGGGCTGCGTTTGCGCCCGAGCCGCCAGTCAATCCGGCGCCGGGATGCGTGCCCGAGCCGCACAGGTACAGGTTCTCGATGGGCGTGCGGTAGCGCGCCCAATCCAGGAGTGGACGCATGGTGAAGAACTGGTCCAGAGAGAGTTCGCCGTGGAAGATGTGTCCGCCCGTCAGGCCGTAGGTTTCTTCCAAATCCTGGGGCGTGATGATCTGGTGGCTCAGGATCAGCTCGGGCAGGTTGGGAGCATATTGGGCCAGTGTCTTGACTACGGTGTCGCCCAGCGATACGCGCTGTTTCTCCCAGTCGCTGCCCTTTAACTTATAGGGAGCATATTGCATGTAGATCGACATCACGTGCTTGCCCTCGGGCGCGAGCGAGGGATCGGTGAGCGACGGGATGGCGACTTCGAGATAAGGCTGCCGGGAGAAATTGCCGTACTTGGATTCGTCGAAGGCCCGCTCGAGGTAATCGATTTCCGGGCCAATGTGAATCCGGCTGCTCAGGGCACGATCGTGGTTTTCCCCCTGAAGCGCGCTGAACTTGGGGAGGCCGGAGAGCGCAAGGTTGACCTTGGCAACCGTGCCGGGCATGCGATAGTGCTGCAGCTTCATCACAAAATCTGGCGAGAGTTGCACCGGGTCCACCAGCTTCAGCAGAGTGCGTTTGGGGTCGGCATTCGAGATAACCGCGCGGGCTGCAATTTCTTCGCCATTGGAAAGTACGACGCCGCTGGCGATACCGTCCTTCACGCGAACCTCGATCACCTCCGCACCGCTTCGTATTTTGGCTCCGGCTTGCTGCGCGGCGGAGGCCATGGCTTGGGTCACGGCGCCCATGCCCCCGGCAGCGAACCATGACGTGCCGGCAGGTTGGTCATCTCCAGCGGCGCGTATGAGCAGAACCAGGCTGCTGCCCGCGGACCATGGACCCAGAAAGGTTCCGAAGATCCCACGGGCCGCGATGGTGGCGCGGAGCAGTTCAGTCTCGAAGTATTCCGCCACCAGATCCGCCACCGCCATCGGTCCCCAGCGCAGCAAGCGATACATATCCTTGCGGCCCAGCTTGCGTACCGCGCGGCCGGTATGGAGCATTCCCCATAGATCGCCTTTGCTGGGATGGTCAATGTCAGGCGGGGCCAGGGTGAGGGCCTTGCCAATGACTCGGCCCATCTTAGCCAACGACGACTGGAACTGGGGGTATCGAATGGCGTCCTTTTGCGAGAACTCCGCGATTTCGTGGGCTGCCTTTTCGCCGTCATTGTAGAGAATGAGGGCACGGCCATCGGGTGACAGTGCAGTCACCGCGACATCCGTCTTGATCATGTTGAGGCCGTGCTTCTCCAACTGCATGTCGCGCACGATGTCGCGCCGTATAGGTCCAGCGGAGTGGGCGAGAATGGAGCAGCGGAAGCCGGGATGAAATTCTTCCGTGATGGCGGCGCCACCGGGTTGAGCGCGGCGCTCCAGTACCAGCGGCTTGTACCCGGCCTTGGCCAGGTAGAAGGCGGTGACCAGCCCGTTATGGCCGCCGCCGATGATGACCACGTCGCGGTTCGCACGCATGCTCTTTGTTCCGGCCAGCTAGGCCGCCCCCTTGAAGTCTTTCAGGATTTCGAGAGCTGCCAGCCTGCCGGGGCCGCCCATGATGCCGCCGCCCGGATGGGTCGCCGATCCGCACATGTACAAGTTCTTGATCGGTGTGCGGAATTGTGCCCAGCCCGGTACCGGCCGCAGGAAGAAAAGCTGCTCCAGCGAGAGCTCGCCCTGGAAGATGTTGCCTTCGCTCAGGCCAAACTCGCGCTCCAGGTCGAGGGGCGTGACGACTTGGCGGTGCAGAATGATGTCCTTTATGTTGGGCGCGTACTCGGCGATGGTGTTGATCACGTTGTCGCCGAAAGCTTCCTTCTGATCGTCCCAGTTCAGGCCGGGGCGCAGCTTGTAAGGCGCGTACTGCACGAAGCAGGACATGATGTGTTTTCCCGGCGGCGCGACCGAAGGATCGGTCAGCGTGGGAATGACCATGTCAATGTAGGGACGACGGGAGAAGTTGCCGTACTTGGCGTCGTCGTACGCGCGCTCCATGTATTCGACGCTGGGAGAAATCGAGATCGCGCCCCGCAGATGTTCTCCCGGGCCGGGCATGCACTTGAAGCTGGGCAGCGCATCGAGCGCCAGATTTACCTTGCCGGAAGAGCCGCGGAATTTGTAGCGGTTCACTTCTTCCAGGAATTCGGAAGGCAGGGTTCCGGCCTCGATCATTTTTGTGAAAGTCAGCCGGGGATCGACGCTCGACGAGATGATGTCGGCATAGATCTCGTCCCCGTCGGCCAGAACGACACCCTTGGCCTTACCGTTCTTCACGATGATCTGCGCGATCGGGGCCTGGGTGCGGATTTCAGCGCCGGCTTCGCGGGCGGCGTCGGCGATGGCGTTCGAAATTGCGCCGGTGCCGCCGCGGGCAAATCCCCAGGAGCGAAACGCGCCATCAATCTCCCCCATGTAGTGGTGCAGCAGAACGTAGGCCGTTCCCGGCGAACGCACGCCCAGAAAGGTCCCGATGATGCCCGAGGCGGACATCGTCGCCTTGAGCACATCGGTTTCAAACCATTGATCCAGGAAGTCTATGGCGCTCATGGTCATCAACTGGACCTGGTTGTACTTGTCCTCGCTGGTCATGCCCTGGAAACGGCGGCCGATGAACAGCAGCTTCATCAGTTCTTTCGGATTCAGCGTGGCCGGATCGGGTGGGACCATGCTCAGGATGGGCTTCACGAAGCGGCACATGGCTTGCATGGCCTTGCCAAATTCGTCGTAAGCTTCCGCGTCCACCTTGGAGTGGCGCGCGATCTCGCGATGGGTCTTGCCGTGATCGTTGACCCTCCACAAATAGTCCCCGCTGGGCATGGGAGTGAAGGTGCCATCGAGGGGCAGGATTTCCAGGCCGTGGCGGGGAAGATCGAGGTCCCGAATGATCTCCGGGCGCAGCAGCGAGACTACATACGAGCAGACCGAGAACTTGAATCCCGGGAAAATTTCCTCCGTCACAGCGGCGCCGCCCAGCACGTGCCGGCGCTCCAGTACGAGCACTTTTTTGCCCGCGCGCGCCAGGTAAGCGGCCGTGGTCAGGCCGTTGTGACCTCCGCCGATGATGATTGCGTCGTATTTCGAATTGCTGCTGGAAGCCATTTCAAACCTTTAGCGCCGGGCGCTGGACTCAAGTCGCAGGGATTCTATCAGGTATGGGTTGGAAGCTGACGGGAGGAGTCTATGGGAAATTCCCGTCTACGAAAAAATCCGGAAAGAGGTCAGAGACCGCTTTTAAGCACGGCCCAACTCAACATCGCGTCGGAAGGTGAAAGCATTGTTGACTCCGCGAAGATCGATTGTAGCTGGAAGCGCAATCTTTGTCTGCATCCATTGTCCCGCCTGACCGCCAGTCAGGTGGAAACCGTTTCATCCGTCCCGGGGAGGATTGCGGGAACGATTGCTGGAAACGATCAGGACTGCATATAATCCAGCACGAGCAGGTTTCCTCTGCGTCCTCATGTCCTCCGTGGTGATGAACAAGCCTTTAACCACGGAGGACACTGAGGACACGGAGATCCCAAGGAGCAGCCTTTTGCCGGTCGGAACCGCATTTCACGAAAGAACGTTTCCACTTTGCCAAAGCCTCAACTACCGGGAGTGGTCGGGATACTACGCCGTCAGCGTGTACGAAGTGCACCACGAGCACGAGTACAACGCCATCCGCAACGCAGCCGCGCTGATCGATATCACGCCACTCTACAAGTATCTGATCACGGGCAAGGACGCCACCAAACTGGTGAACCGCATCATTACGCGCGATGCGAGCAAGGTTAGGGTGGGCCAGGTCATCTATTGCTGCTGGTGCGACGAGCAGGGAAAAGTGATCGACGATGGCACTGTCACGCGCCTGGAAGAGAACAAGTATCGCTGGACTGCAGCGGATCCCAGCCTGCGCTGGTTCCGGCAGAACGGTTTGAACATGGATGTCCAGGTCGAGGACATCTCCGAGAAACTGGCCGCGCTGGCGCTGCAGGGTCCAACGTCGGGCAAGCTGCTCAAAGCGGTGACGGAAGCAACCGACATTTCCAACCTCAAATACTTCCGCATGACGCGGGGCAAGATCGGCAACGTTTTCGTGGACATCTCGCGCACCGGATACACCGGCGATCTGGGTTATGAGATTTGGGTCCCGTGGAGTGATGCGGTGAAAGTCTGGGACGTGCTGATGGACCGGGGCAAACAGTTCGACATCCATGCCGCCGGCATGCTGGCACTGGATGTGGCCCGGGTCGAGGCCGGGTTATTGCTGATCGAAGTGGACTACACCAGCAGCAAGAAGGCGCTGATCGCGCCGCAGAAATATTCGCCCTATGAGCTGGGTTTCGGCAAGATGGTCCATCTGGAGAAAGAGAACTTCATCGGCAAAGCCGCTTTGCTGCAGCAACAGAAGAAGGGCGTGCCACGCCAGTTTGTCGGACTCGAGATCGATTGGCCCGAAGTAGAGGAACGTTACGAGAAATTTGGGCTGTCGCCCGCCGCGCCCAGCCAGGCTTCCCGCGTTGCGGTTCCGTTGTACCTGGACGAAAAGCAGGTGGGGAAGGCGACGACCACGACCTGGTCGCCGGTGCTGAAAAAGATGATCGCGCTGGCCAGCGTGGAAACGGCCCACTCCCAAATCGGCACCAAGCTGCAGATGGAAATCACCATCGAAGCCATGCGGCAGAAAGTGACGGCAAAGATTGTGAAGATGCCGTTCTTCAATCCGGAGCGAAAGACGGCGGTGCCGGTGTAACTTTTCTTCACCACGGAGCCACGGAGACACGGAGAAAAGCAGAAAAAAGGTTTTCTCCGTGTCTCTGCGCCTCCGTGGTGATTAAGGCCGTTGTTCCCTGGCTGCTCTTTTCTTGCCCGCCCAGTAGATCCAGGCCCCGATCAGCACCAGCAATCCCGACAATCCTACGATCTTGATCACCGCCAGCAGCTTGTTGGGTTCGTCCGGCTGCGGGATCAACGACAGGCCGATGGTGAACGTGGTGGTCGTCAGGCCCACGATCGCCACCAGTTTGGCGACTGGCTTGCCGCCAGGGACGCGGATCACGTCGGGCCCAGCCGGGTCGTTCTGCAGCTTCAACATTGCTGCAAACAAAAACAAGAAGGGGATGAAGTAGGTGATTACGCCCATGCTGACCAGGACGTCATAGGCGCCCTTGATGCTGGTGCCGGCCTGCCCCAGAAAAATGAACAATGCGCCAAAGACGAACTGGGTAAGCAGCCCGACCCACGGCGTCTTCCATCGGGGATGGAGGGCGGCGAACACGGGGGGGAGAAAGCGATCGATGCCGGCCACAAACGGCAGGCGCGCGCCCGCCGCCAGATAGGCGCCGGCTGCACCCACGTTGCTGAGGGTTATGAGCAACGCGGCAAATGGAATAATGCCTTCGAAGCCGACGCGCTCGGCGGTCCTTGAAACCGCCTGCATCAATCCCTGCAAGTTGCCGACTTCCGACGACGGCAGCGCCACCAGCACGCTGATCGTGCCCACGATATAACAAAACGTAATGGTCACTCCGGCGACCAATAGAGCGCGCGGAATGGAGCGGCGGGCGTTCTTGATTTCTCCGCCCATGATGGAAGCGGTCTCCGATCCCGCGAAGGCAAAGATCAGGACCGACCAGAAAATCATGTCCTTGAGTTGCAGGCCCGGCGTCATGGAGTGAATCGTGAACGACGTAGCCGCCCCGAAACGATGCCAGGCCACCGCCCCCATCACGACGATGATGCCCACCGGGATCCACATGGCGAGTGCACCCAGGTTATGCAGCCAGGTGCCCACGTTGAGCCCGAAAATGTTGAGCAGAGTGGCCAGCGAGAGCGCGACCAGAGAGAACACGATGTAAAACGTCGTGTTATTGGAGAAACGGCCCCAGTCGTGGCGGATGTAAAGCGCGTTGCTGGCGGCGAAGTAGAGCACGGCGGGGAAGTAGGGCAAGTTGCAGGCCCAATAAGTCCAGGCGGTGATGAATCCGGCAAAATCACCAAAGGCGATTTTCGACCACACGTAAATGCCGCCCTCCTCGGGATAGCGCGAGGAAAGTTCAATGACCGAGAGCGCGAGCGGAGTGTAGAAGACCAGAAAAGCGCCAATCCAGATGATGATCGAACTGGGGCCGGCAGCGGCGGCGGTGGCGATCCAGCGCAGGCTGACGCCCGTGACCACATAGAACAGCACCAGGTCGCGGAAGCCCATGACGGGCTTGGGCTGGTTGGGACTCCCGGTTTCGGGGACAGGAATGGGCATCACGTCATTGCTCGGTCGCAATCGGAGCTACGCGGCGGTTTTCCGGCTGCTCCGTTTCCAGTACAAATATCCCGGAATGCCGATTAGCACGATGGCTGTTCCCGTCAGAGACTCCAGGGGCCGCGTGACGATGGTATTGAGCGTCCAGGCGCCGCCGATCAGGACATAAATCGCCGGCAGCCAGGGATATCCGGTGCAGCGATAGGGACGTGGCAGGTCCGGCCGTTTCCAGCGCAGGATGAACAGGCCGATCACGGTCATGGTGTAGGAGAGCACCATGCCGAACATCACGTAGGTGTAGAGCTGGTCGTAGCGTCCGCTCACGGTGAGGACCGC
>JBOGLD010000264.1:0-4040 GCA_050745885.1 Terriglobales bacterium | reverse complement strand
TACTTCAGCCAGGAGCTGGTCCGGAGCCTGGCCGAAGACGACACTTCCATCATGGGCGCCAATTTTCGGCGAAATTAATCATAGTGGTTTTTCATCGTTGGCTATCGATCCTGATTGGAATTTCTTTGATCGTGGCCGTCTTGTGCGCCGATCCGCCTCTCTTTGCTTTGCCTGCCGCGGCCCAGTCCTCGGCCCCGAAAACCCAGCATCCGCGGAAAAGGAAGCGCAAGTCTGCGGTTCGGCACCGCAGCCATCCCTCGCCCCGATCGCGCCGCATGCGCGCGGCCTTCGTCGCCTCCACTCGTCTGAAGCCGATGGCGGCGCAACTGTTGCAGGACCGCACTCCCGCCGCTTACGCGGGCGTAGAGGCGTACGCGCGGCGTCACACCCGGGAAGACGCGGGCGCGCTGGCCTGGCTGGTCCTGGGTTATGCCCACGTTCTCGATAAGGACTACGCGAAAGCCGTGGATCCTCTGAATCGGGCCCAGCCTCACGCCGGAGATTTGGGCGACTACGTCAGCTTTTACCTGGGCACTGCCTACCTGCAAAGCGGGAAGGCGGCGGAAGCTGTCAGCACGTTGAGCGCGTTCGAGAAGCAATATCCGGACTCGTTGCTGCTGCAGGATGCGCGGGTTTTGTATGGCAACGCGCTGCTGGCGGACAACCGGTCGAAGGAGGCGATTGCCGTCCTGGAACAGGATCGGACGCCGCCTCGCGCCGATCTGGAGTTGGCCCTGGGACAAGCCTACGCCGGCAGCGGGCAGCCGGTTAAGGCGGCTGAGATCCTGCGAAACTTGTACATCACCATGCCGTTGAGTCCGGAGGCCGGCCAAGCTGATATCGAGTTGAAAAAGTTGGCATTGACCACCCAGTTGCCTCCCCTGGGTTTGGAGGGGCGCAGAACGCGCGCCGATCTGCTGGCCAAGGGCAGGCGATTCAGCGACGCCGCCGCCGAGTATCGGGACCTGCTCAGCGCGGTAAGTCCGAACGATCGTCCAGAACTCCAACTAGCGCTGGGCGTGGCGTTGCGCCGCTCCGGCCAGGACAAGGAAGCCAAGAAGGTCCTGGAAACGCTGGACAGCTCGAACCCTGAAATCAACACCCAGCGACTTTACAACCTGGGTGAGGTAGCTCGCGACGACGGCGACGAGCCCGGCTTCTTGCAGTACTTGGCACAACTGCGTCAGGCCGCTCCCACCAGCTTTTGGCTGCAACAGGCTTTGATGTCGGAGGGCAACTACTATCTGCTCAAGCCCGACTACGACAAGGCGATCGATGCTTATCGCGAGCTGCGTGAGCGTTTTCCAAATGCCAGCCGGGCCGCTTACGCGCATTGGAAAGTGGCCTGGCTGAGCCTGCGCCAGGGCAGGACGGCCGAAGCCAAGACCGGCTTCGAGGAGCAGATCGGCCTGTACCCAGCGTCGGCAGAGGTCCCTGCGGCCCTCTACTGGCGGGGACGCCTGGCCGAGGAAGACAAAGATCCCGGCATGGCGCGCGCGTACTATCAGAAAGTTTCAGAGCGCTTCCGCAATTTTTACTATGGTGAACTGGCCCGGCGCCGTCTGCCAGAAATCAAGGCTGACGGCGATCCCCCCCACTACGCGCTGCTGGACCGGGTTCCCGCCATTAGTGCCGGAACCAGTGTAGAGATCACTGATCCCCCAACGGACAACTTGCGTTATCAGAAGGCCCAGGTATTGGAGAACGGCGCTCTGGTGGATTTTGCGGTGCGTGAATTGCAAGCCGCCGGTACCGAAGATAAGGGGGACTGGGTAGCGGCTGAGACCGCAAAACTCTATGAGGGCGCGGGGCGTTATGACGGAGCCATCCGGGTATTCAAACGCGCCGTGCCCAACTATTTCGCCGTGGATTTGCCCACCCTGCCGCGCCCCTACTGGGAGGCCCTGTTTCCCAAGCCATACTGGCCCGACCTGAAGAAGTTCTCCTCGCAGAATGCCCTGGACCCCTATCTGGTGGCGTCCCTGATACGGCAGGAGTCGGAGTTCAATCCCGACGCTGTATCCCGGGCAAATGCGCTGGGGCTGATGCAACTGCTCCCCAAGGTGGGCAGCGAGGTGGCGCGGCAGGAGAAGCTCAGGCATTTCTCTCCGGCGCAATTGCTTACTCCTGAAGTGAACCTGCAGCTGGGCACCCGCTATTTCCGTGAGATGGTGGACAAGTTTGGCACCTTCGAATATGCGCTGGCGGCCTACAACGCGGGTACGAACCGTGTAAATGACTGGCTGGGACAGGGCAAGTATCGCGACCCGCAGGAATTTGTCGAGTCCATACCGTTTACCGAAACCCGGGAATATGTGCAGGCCATTCTCCGCAATGCCAGCGTGTACCGGCAGTTGTACGGGACTCCGTAGGGGCCCCGGCGATCCACCTGTGCGTTTGCTGTGCTTGGCACACGGGATGCATGAAACCCTCTATTTTCAACAGCCTTCCTGTTACGTCTTTTTACAATCTTTTCTTGGTTCCTCACTGCAGGCGAGGATTAAGATGTCGTTCTGCGCGGTAGATTAACTTTCTACTCCAGCCAAAGTCATATACGAAGGAGACAGTCTTATGACAGCTTCTGTAAAGCCGGTTCCTGAAGGCTTCCACACCGCAACCCCGTCAATGGTTGTTCGCGATGCCGCGAAAGCCATCGATTTCTATAAGAAAGTGTTCGGTGCTGAAGAACGTATGCGCATGCCGAGTCCGGACGGGAAAATCATGCACGCTGAAATAAAAATCGGTGATTCCGTCATCTTTTTGTCAGATGAGATCCCCGGCATGGGCGGCAAGTCGCCGCAATCGGTGGGCGCGTATACCGGGGGCATCTATCTGTACGTGCCCAACGTGGATGAGGTCTTTGAACGGGCGATCGCCGCCGGAGCCAAGGCCCCTGGGGGTGTGAATGACATGTTCTGGGGAGACCGCGTGGGTCACTTTGAAGATCCCTTCGGCCATGCCTGGACGGTGAGCACGCACGTCGCCGACCTGACCGAGCAAGAGATGGAAAAGGGCGCGCAGGATTTCTACGCCCAGATGGCGCAAAAGAAGTCGGCGTAACTTGCCGGAAACACTCTAACCACAAAGGACGCAAACAACTGCCGCAAAGAGCGCTAAAGAAGTTTTGGCGATCTTTGCGGTATTTCTTTGCGCGCTTTCTGGTTAAAGTTTTTCAGGCTGACTTTTCTGGGGACGGAGATTTTCCGAAGAGGATTTCGACTACCAGAAGACCGGCACCGACCACAATTGCGCTATCGGCCACGTTGAAGGCCGGCCACTGGTATTGGCCGACATAGAACAGCAGGAAATCAACCACCCGGCCGCTCAGCAGGCGGTCCCAGAGATTGCCCACCGCACCTCCAAGAATCAACGCCAACCCGATTCCCGTGCTGTGCATGGCGTGACTGTTTCGCCAGAGCAGAACGGAAACGATGGCGAGCGCCACAATCGAGAACAGGACCAGGGCGGCGATCTTCCATTCAGAAGGCGAATCGGCGAAGATGCCGAAGGCGGCGCCGCGATTTTCCACATGCGTAAGGCGGAAGAATCCTGGAATGACCTGGATAGTGTCATGCAGCGAAATGTTCTTGGCGACCGCCCACTTGGCCGCCCGGTCAAGAACTATCACCAGTACGGCAATCAGGAAGTGGAAGCCACGTGTGGCGTTAGTCGTCATGCTGGTGCTCAAAACCTTGAACCGCAAAGAACGCAACCCACGCTTTTCCGGGTGGCCCGAACCGCGCTTACCCGCCGATCTCCTTTAACACGGCACTGCAGCGCTCGCAGACCGTGGGATAGGCGGCATCCTCGCCCACGTGGGTAGAGTAATTCCAACAGCGCTCGCACTTCTTGCCCTGGGCTTTGCTCACCTGGACGCTGACCCCGCTGGTGCCGTTGCCTGACTTGCCCGGCTGCAGAGTGACCGCCGACACGATGAACAAATAACGGAGCCGGTCCTGGTAGCGCGCCAGGACGGAGAACACCGGCTCGGCGGCCGTCACCGTGACCTGTGCCTCCAGATTGGCGCCGCCGATCAGCTT
>JBOGLD010000263.1:0-6653 GCA_050745885.1 Terriglobales bacterium | reverse complement strand
CACAGGAACAATAGGTTTTATGATGGATTGCGATACGACGGGCATCGAGCCGGATTTGGCGCTGGTGAAGTATAAGAAGCTGGTCGGCGGCGGCATGATCAAGATCGTGAACAATACGGTCCCCACGGCGCTCTTCAAGCTGGGCTACGATCACGACGAAACCGACAAGATCGTCAGCTACATTGACGCCACCGGCACCATCGAAGGCGCGCCCGATATCAAGGACGAGCATCTGGCGGTCTTTGATTGCTCGTTCAAGCCGGCCAAGGGGACGCGGTCGATCCACTACATGGGCCATCTGAAAATGATGGCGGCGGCGCAACCTTTTATTTCCGGTGCCATCTCCAAGACAGTGAACCTGCCGGAGAATGCCTCGGTCGAAGACATCATGGAGTGCTATCTCCAGGCATGGAAACTGGGGTTGAAGGCTGTGGCCGTTTATCGCGATGGATGCAAGAAGTCGCAACCGCTGAGCGCGTCGGGCACCTCGACGGCGTTGAGCAAGAAGGGCGATGCAGGCACGAGCGTCCCGCTCGTGCCGGCTGAAGACGACAGTCTCAACGGCCCGCCCCGCGCCGTGCGCCACCGCCTGCAGGAAGAGCGCGCCTCGATCACCCACAAGTTCAACGTGGGCGGACACGAGGGCTACATCACCGTCGGCCTCTATCCCGACCAGAGCCCGGGAGAACTCTTCATCAAGATGGCGAAAGAGGGCTCCACGGTCAGCGGCCTGATGGACAGCTTCGCCCTGGCCGTCTCCATCGCGCTGCAACACGGCGTGCCCCTGAAACTGCTCTGCGAAAAGTTTGCCCACACCCGCTTCGAGCCCAGCGGCTGGACCAACAATCCCGACATCGGCTTCGCCAAGTCCATCATGGACTACATCTTCCGCTGGCTGCAGTTGCGTTTCCTGACTGGCCAGCAGCAGATGCTGTTCGAAAACCTGAGAACGAAGCCGTCAGCTGTCAGCTCTCAGCCGTCAGGCGCAGACGATGTGACCGGTTCGGCTGATGGGCCAACGACCAACGACCAAAGGCCAAGGACCGGGCCCGTCCACGCCGCCGACGCTCTCGCCGGACTCATCGACCTCGGCGACGCCCCCACGTGCAGCTTCTGCGGATCCATCATGACACGCAATGGAAGCTGCTATCGGTGCGGGAGCTGCGGGAGTACGAGCGGCTGCAGCTAGATTTGTGTGGGGCGGACGCCCTCGTCCGCCCGATGTAGGCGCGGGATGTAGGCGCGGGCGTCTCGCCCGTGCAAGCGGAGCGAAGCTCCGCAGGATTTAGTGGTGCGGGCTGATGCACTTCAAGATTGTCGGCAAGAGCAGAAGCTCGGTTTGTCCTTTGCGTGTTGAACAAGGACTACCCCGCGTCCCTGGAGTTACGGAAGGTTTATCAGGCTCTCGCTGACGAGCAAGCTTCCAGGAGCCACCAGGTTCGGGTGATCGACGAGTCCGGGGAAGACTATCTGTATCCGGAGGAGTATTTCGTTCCCATAAAGCTGCCGCAGGCGGCGGAACGGGCGGTCCTCCGGGGTGATAGGCGGTTCCGTCACGCGGGCGAGGGCGCCCGCGCCACACTTACGGCTTCTGCGGATCGATCATGACCCGCAACGGAAGCTGCTACCGGTGCGGGAACTGCGGGAGTACGAGCGGCTGCAGCTAAGAGGCTCGTTCGTGGGGGATGGCTGGCACTAAAGTGGCTAGCGTTCCCCCGAGTTGAAGAGTAAAAAGACAACGACCTTGAGGGGGGGTCACGGCGCAAGCCGTGGCCCCTTTTTATTTTCCTACCAGCCACTAAGGAGACTAATGCCGAAACAGAGATCAACAGCCCAGAAATTGACTAGCGCGGAAGAAGAAATGGTCGAGCTTCTCAGAAACCTGCTCATTGTTCAGCTTGGTGCGGTCAAGGTTCCGCAAGACAAGATACGGAAAATCGCAAGCTGCGGGATCAATCGAGTGAATGATGTTTTGAAGCATGTTCCAAAATCAAATCGCCAGCGTAATGAGGGTACGGCATGAAAACACTGCCTACCAATGAGGAGAGAATTCTGGCCAAGCTCGATAGGGTAATAATCCTGTTGGAGGATTTATTCATACTTGAGGCCGCTCGTTTTGGCGTGAATAAGGAGCCACTCCGAGGAATACTACGCATAGACAAACGTAGGATTGGGAGGATCGCAAAGCATGTCGGACACGAACAAGGACCGGCCCTCAAACAACGCTGACTACGCCGAGGAAGTGTCCCTACTGAGGAAGATGGCACGACTTTTGGAGATTCTTGTGCGGCTGGACCTGCAGAACTTCAAGGGCAACCGTAGCCAGGGGGAGATGATTACCCTCCTCAATTCTGTAGGGTGTGGCCCATCCGAAATTGCCCAATTCCTTGGAACCACGGCAAATACCGTAAACGTTTCTTTATCTAAAGCGAAGAGAAAGGCTGGCAAGAGATGAGCGGAGCGGCGAAGGATGCCAAGCAAGAACCCTACCAGCAAATACTTAATCGTCTCGCACATATCGAGCACAAAGTGGATTCCATAGATGAGACGAATGCATTCGCGCTTCGGGCGGATGAAAAAAAGCATCAAGACACAGTCAAGAAGATCTTCAAGAAGAGTAAGCGTAGAGCGCAGATTTATCTCGCCGCCAATGGAAATCGGGGGGTCAATGACATCGGGAAACATCTCGGAATGCAAACCCCGAACATAAGCCCGGAGCTCAAATTCTTGAAGGAGGAAGGGCTTCTGGAATTGGTGGACGCATCTGGAAGACAAGATTTCTGGACCAAGAAAACCATCGACAGGACATTGCGTATCACCCAGTACCTCTGCAAGGAGTACAATCTCAGTCCTGACGGGCGCCCCACCACTGGAGCCAAAAAGAAGAAATAGCGCGAACGGGACAAGTTGGAATGATTTTTTCAATTCAGACGTACATAGAGGACTATTTCAGGAATCGAGGGCTTGACGACCCTGATCAGTATGCTGTCGGGCTAGCGCGTTTGTACGACCGCAAACGTCTCGGAAAGTCAGACGCGGCGTTTCTAGCCGCGATGAAGAATATTCGCACAATTTTTTACAAGCGCAACGACCGTGTTCAACGCGCTGCGTTCGACCGCAAGATGCTCGATCTCCTGGACAACAAGTTTAAAAAAAAAGACTATTTTTCGCGCCAAGAGCAATCGCAGAAAGAATTGAAGCCTCGGGCAGTCGCTTAGCAGCGCTCCCTCGCGTCACAGTCCGCAGGTTTCTTGAAGAGTTCAAGCTCGCCGTTGAGGCCGAGGCGGTAAACTCATTTTGGGAGTCGCGAACAAAGGGGAAGTTAAAGGAACGTCCGGAGAAGCTTGGTCAGGAACTGCTCGGTCTATTCGCCTACGCGAAGCTTGCGGCAAGGGGCTCGCTGATTCGTGAGGCTGCATCGGGTATCGGATTTGTGGATGTCCTAATAACGTTTTCCTCCGGACTAGTGCATGTGGTTGAGTTAAAAATGTTGAGAGAAAAAGACGTCGCAGGTCCAGGGCAGTTGGCGACCTACATGAAGCACAAGAGCAGGACGGAGGGTTGGCTCGTTTTGTTTGATGCGCGTGATCCAGAGGGTAGGACCGTCGTCGCATCCAAAATCAAAAGAGGACCTGGAATAATTAGAACAATCCTGATAGACATCAACCCCGTGGCTCCGAGTAGGCAAGTTTGAGACATTGTGTTGACCATTCAACGCCGGCGAGCGCAATGTTTCGGACACAAAGGCAGCACAACCAAGGTACTACGTTGCGCGGGAGGATGTTAAATGCCCGAAAACTCACCTTCAAGACTCGAGAAGACGATGAATCTACTAGCGCTTTCGGCGCTCAGGGGCCTGGGCCAGAAAGAGCAAATTGATTTACTAGATCGCTCAGGATTTCGTCAATCCGAGATAGCAAGCCTCATTGGGTCCACCTCCAAGGCCGTCAGCGTTAGGCTGGCTGAAATCCGAAAGGCGCGGAAGTCCAAGAAATAGGGCGGGTGGCCCACCTTTTTCTCTCCGCCTACATCGACACATAGGGTGTTCCATCCTTTCGCGTTTTGTGCGAAAGGGTGGGTGCGTCCGTCGTCACAACCAACGGCTTTCCGAGCTTGGCTCGGCCTGGACGGGTCGGAGACCCGTCCCTACATGGCTTGGGGTGGATTGTGGCGGGGCACCCGACGAACACCAACACCCTCCGAACAGCAGGTCCCTTCGCTTCGCTCCGCTTCGGTCGGGATGACAGAGTTTGGGAGTTTTGAATCTTCAAGGTCAAAAACCCCATTCTAATTTAGCAAAAGGCGCGAAATTAGAATGGGGCACCCTCAGTCACGTTATACTTCAGCCCCTATGCACAGAATACTCATCGCACTTTCGCTGGCGGTGTTTTCCACGTTCTCGATGGCGCAGACTTCGGCACAGACCGCAGTCCTCGACTCGATCAATCAGTTTGTAGATGGCTTCAACAAGGGCGATACCAAGACGGCCGTGGCGGCTTGCGCGGATGAAACGTCCATCCTCGATGAATTTCCTCCCCACGAGTGGCACGGCGCCGGGGCCTGCGCGCAATGGTTGAGCGACTTTGACGCGGACGCAAAGAAGAATGGCATTACCGACGGAGTGGTAACGCTGAAAAAGGCGTCGCACGTGGATATCAGCTCCGACTATGCCTATGTCGTCGTTCCTGCGAACTACACGTTCAAGCAGAAGGGGAAGCCGGTCAGCGAAGCCGGCTCGATTATTACGCTCTCGCTGAAAAAGGGTCCGGACGGTTGGCGAATCACGGGATGGGCCTGGGCGAAGCATTAAGCGGTGCGGTTTCTTCTGTTGGGCGGGGAATGCGACATAAGGTCCCCTCGACTTCGGCCGGAGAGACAGGGTGCGGGCTTCCTGGAGATATAATTCCCACCCTATTTCGCAGGACGGGTGGCCCACCCTTGCTCTCCTCGTCCACCGACCCTTGGGGCGCCCTACCCTTTAGCGTTTTGTGCGAAGGGGTGGGGTGCGCGATCACGGCCACCGCCCGCGAGATGCCCATCGCTGGAAGCCCTGTAGTATGTTGATTCCGACGTCGATGAAAATATGCGAGTCCTGATTTTTCCTCGGCCGCAACTGTGTTAAGGTGCCTCAGTGATCCTCTCAGTGTGAACCATGCCCACGAAACTGCAAGAACTGCTCAAAGCCGCGAAGAAAGCCGTTCCTACCCCACAGGAGCAAGAAGAGCAGAGGCGGAGCTTTGCGTACGGGAACACGAAGATTGAAAATCCTCGCATTACCCGGGAAACAGTCGATCGAGAGGCGGAGTCGCTAGGAACAGCGAAGGCAGATTCTTCGCTCCGCTCAGAATGACAACGCATGGGGTTCGAGGAACAGGACCGGCATAGCAAGGCTCTCGATGCCGAGCTGATTGCCGACCCCGACGAAAGAGCGCGAGTAGAAGCCAGGAACGGCCTGGAACAGTTCGATGCGGTCATCGAACTGATCGAATACTTCTCCGATCCTGAGCGGAAGTTCAAGCTTCGCCCCTCCCAGTTGCTGCACCTTCATCGCATCGCCCTCAAAGGGCTCAGCTCGTTTGCGGGAAATTACCGTCCCGCCGGCATAGAGATTAAAGGAAGCAAACACGAGCCGGTGAGCGCGCACATGGTGCCGGAAGAGATCGAGCACATGTGCGATTACGTCAACGACAATTGGGAAAAGACCTCACCAGTCCATTTGGCGGCCTATGCGCTCTGGAAACTGAACTGGATTCATCCCTTCACTGACGGCAACGGCCGGACTGCACGCGCTTTGTCTTACGTGCTGCTGTGCCTGCGTCTCGGCTACCGTCTTCCCGGAGCCAACACAATCCCTGCTCAGATATCGCAGGACAAGGGTCCGTACTACAAGGCACTCGAAGCGGCAGACGAACAATGGCGTCAGAAGAAAATCGACTTGTCTGCATTGGAAGATCTCTTGGCTGATCTACTGACCAATCAGTTGATCTCTGTGCATGATCAGGCGGTTGGACCTAAACGCAAGGACGGTGAGCAGGGCTGAGATCCCTTCTTCCAAGAGCTAGTGCACGCGAACAGCAGGTCCCTCGACTTCGCTCGGGATGACAGGGTTGGGGAGTTCTGAATTTTCAAGGTCAAAATCCCCACTCTAATTTAGGCGGGTGGCCCACCCTCTCTCCGTACACCGAACCAGAGGGTGCCCTACCCTTTTCGCGTTCTGTGCGAAAAGGGTGGGTGCATCCGTTGTCATAGGCAGCGGGGCAGCCCTGTCTCCGAGTCTATGTCCTTATCCTCATTCTTTGAGATTTACCTCGGGCGTATAATAAAAGCGATGCAGCAGCCCATCAAGGTTCGCGGGCGGTTTGCCACGGCGCATGACACTGCTGAAACGCTTGGTGTCTCCCCGTCGCGAACGCGGGCCTTGATCAGGACCGTAAAAGAGTTTACGGAAGGCATCGCCTATCGTGATTCTACAAACGGCAGTTTTGCTGCACGCAAGAAGACGAAGTCGGGTTCCCCGGCCACCGCGGTCAGAATGAAAAAGAACAGCGGAAGACATGCCGAGGCAGCGAAGAAGAAATCCCACGCACGCGCCAGCAAAGCGCACCGGTAATACGGAATCGGTATTTCTGAATATTCCGTATGACTCGGCCTTT
>JBOGLD010000262.1:0-7705 GCA_050745885.1 Terriglobales bacterium | reverse complement strand
GCCTCGGCATCCACGAACGATTGCACTCCCAGGCTCACGCGGTTCACTCCGCAGCGCGCAAAAGCCTCGAGCACCGCGGGGGTCAGCGTGCCGGGCGCGCATTCGACCGTGATCTCAGCTTGGCGCTCAACCGTAAATTCTTGCGAGATCGTGACAAATAGCCGTTCCAGCTGGGCCAGATCAAGTATCGTAGGAGTGCCGCCGCCGAGGAAGATGGAGTCAACCGAGGGTTCGAACTGGCCTCCCACCTGTGCGGCGATTTCACCGGCATGGGTGATATCCGCAGCCACGCGTTCCACGTAGCGCTGGAACACGGCGCGGGAGAAGACGTCCGAAGCGAAGTTGCAGTAGCTGCACTTGGTGCGGCAGAATGGCACCGAGATGTAGAGGCCCAGAGACATCGTGACTAATTATCCCACTTCGCGTAACGTGGACAGCGCTGAATATATAACTTGTCATCCTGAGCGGAGTGGGCTCGCTCGCTGGCGAGCGAACCCATGAAGTCGAAGGACCCCTATAGCTCCAAAGATCGCTGGGGCTGAGGATTTTAGCGGCGTATTTTAGCGGCGTAGAGATGAGTGCTCTGCAAACACAGGCTGGTGCCGCTAATAGGGGTCCTTCGACTGCGCGACGGTTTCGCTTCGCGAAGCCGTTGCTGCGCTCAGGATGACAGACAAAAACTTATGGTTCCTCGCGTCGTAATCACTGGACTGGGCGTGGTCAGCCCCAACGGCATCGGCAAAGAGGCGTTTTGCCTCGCCCTTCTTGCCGGCAAATCCGGCGTGAAGCGCATTTCCCGCTTTGATCCCTCTGCCCTGCCGGTGCAGATTGCCGGCGAGATTCCCGAATTTGACGAACTGGCCTGGGTGGACGCGCGCGAACGCAAGCATGTTTCCCGTGTCGTCCCTTTGGCGATTGCGGCTTCGACGGAAGCGATCAAGGACGCAAACCTCGATCCCGCCGCCATGTCGATGGACGAAAAACGCGAGATCGGCGTAATCCTGGGGACAGGCGGCGGCGCGCAGGAATTTTCCGAAGAGCAATACCGGCTGTGGCACAGCGGACACGTGAAACAAGTCAGCCTCTTCTGCATTCCCAGCGGCACCATGGGAACGCTGCCCAGCGAAATCAGCATGCGCTTCGGATTTCGCGGTTACAGCCATGTGGTCACGGCGGGGTGCACCTCTTCCACCGACGCCATCGGTTACGCTTACCAGCACATTCAGGCGGGCATACTGCCCATGTTTCTGGTCGGCGGCGTAGATTCGCCGATTACGCCAGGCATCATCAAGGGATATTCGCTGCTGCGCGCGCTTACCCAGTCCTGGAACCACTCTCCGGAGAGTGCATCCCGTCCGTTTTCCGCCGACCGCGACGGCTTTGTCATCGCCGAAGGCTCGTGGATGTTCGTGCTCGAAGATTACGATCACGCCCGCGCTCGCGGCGCTCACATTTACGCCGAGATCGCGGGCTACGGTTCCACTTGCGAAGCCTTCCACCGGGTGCGCATGAGCGACTCGCCGGAAGAGCCCGCCCGCGCCATCACGCTGGCGCTCGAAGAGGCCGGCCTGGCGCCGCAAGACATCCACTATGTCAACCTGCACGGCACCTCCACTGAAATGAATGACCGGGTGGAAACGCGGGCATTGAAACTGGCGCTGGGTGAGCACGCCAGAAAAATTCCCATGTCCGGGCTGAAATCACAAATCGGACACGCCCAGGGAGCCTGCGGCTCGGCCAGCCTGGCAGCCACCCTGATCGCAATGGAGCATGGCAAGATTCCGCCCACCATCAATCTGGACGCGCCCGATCCGGAATGCGATTTGGATTACGTTCCTGACATTGCCCGCAAAGCCCAGATCGAGCACGCGATCTGCAATTGCGTGGGGTTCGGATCCAAGAACTCGGCCCTGGTGCTGAAAAAGATCGCGTAGATGGGGACGGGCCACGTAGGCCTCGGAACCGGCGAGCTGCGCTCCCCCGCCCAGATGGGGACCTCCGGGCCTACCTCGGTTAAAGCTTTTCCATCCTCCGGTCCTCTTTCCTAATCTATTTAGGGTATCTTTGGCTATAGCCGATGGCTCAAGAAGAAGAGGTCCTGGGTAAAGCGTATGACAGCCGCCTGATGAAGCGGCTGCTCCAGTATTTACGCCCCTACAAATGGCAAACCGGGATCGCCCTGGGGTCGATTTTGCTGAAGGTCGGGGCCGACGTTCTGGGCCCCTACCTCACCAAGGTGGTCATCGACCGTTACCTGGCGCCGGTTCCGGGCGGGCACACGCTGCTGGACTCGTTCCTGAGCAGTCGGCCGCTGGTCGGAATCGCCCAGGTCGCCGCCATCGGAGTCGGCCTGCTGATTTTCAGCTTTCTGCTGGACTACCTTCAGATTTATTTCATGCAGTGGGCGGGCCAGATGGTGATGTTCGATTTGCGCAGCCAGATTTTCCGCCACCTGCAGCGCATGCACATCGGCTTCTACGACAAAAACCCCGTCGGCCGCCTGGTGACCCGCACCACGTCCGACGTGGACGCGTTGAACGAGATGTTTACCTCCGGCGTGGTCTCGATCTTTGAAGATGTTTTCGTGCTGGCCGGGATTGTGTGGTTCATGCTGCGCATGAACCGGAACCTGGCCCTGATTACCTTCGCCGTCTTGCCCTTGATCGCCATCGCCACCAAGATTTTCCGGGACAAGGTACGCGATTCGTACCGGCGCATTCGCGTCGCTATCGCCCGCATCAATGCCTACATGCAGGAGCACGTCAGCGGCATGGTGGTATTGCAGCTTTTCAATCGCGAGAAGCGCGCCTATGACAAGTTTTCGGAAGTGAACGCGGTCCACATGGACGCCTTCATGGACGCCATCATGGCGCACGCCGTCTACTATCCGGTGGTGGAAATTCTTTCAGCCGTCGCGATCGCTTGCGTCATCTGGTTTGGCGGGAATGACGTAATCCGGGGGGCAACCACCATCGGAGTTCTGGCGGCCTTCATCCAGTACGCGCAACGTTTCTTCCGCCCCATTCAGGATTTCAGCGAAAAGTACAACATCCTGCAGTCGGCCATGGCGGCCAGCGAACGCGTCTTCAAATTGCTGGACACTCCCGCCGAGATCACTTCGCCCGCGGTCACAAAAATGCCGGATGGACCAGGCCGCATCGAATTCGATCACGTCTGGTTCGCCTATCGCGATACGCCGGTCGACGGCAAAGATGGTGAGGGCAGAGGTAAAGATAAGGGTGTCGGCAAGAACGCGGGCGAGGGCGCCCGCGCCACACTTGCGGGCAGTGATCACGGGCCGGACTGGATCCTGCGCGATGTTTCCTTCGCCATCGAACCCGGCGAAACCGTCGCCATCGTCGGCCACACCGGCGCAGGCAAGACCACCATCATTTCGCTGCTGATGCGCTTCTATGATGTGCAGAAGGGCGCCGTCAAGATCGACGGTGTGGACGTGAAAGAGATGGACCTGCCGGAACTCCGCCGCCGCTATGGCGTGGTGCTGCAGGATCCTTTTCTGTTCACCGGAACGGTCGACAGCAACATCCGGCTGGGCACGGGATGGATTACAGACGAAGACGTGGAGAAAGCTGCCGAGGATGTGAATCTTGCCGACTTCATCCGCACCCTGCCTCAAGGGTTCCAGGAAGAGGTGCGCGAGCGCGGTTCAACGCTGTCCACCGGCCAGAAGCAACTGATTTCGTTTGCCCGGGCGCTGGCCCACGACCCGAAAATCCTGATCCTGGACGAAGCCACCTCAAGTGTGGACACCGAAACCGAGATGCGGGTACGCGATGCGCTCAACCACATGGTCGAGGGCCGCACGTCGGTGGTCATCGCCCACCGGCTTTCGACCATCCAGCGCGCCGACAAGATTATTGTCATGCACAAGGGCCAGCTGCGCGAGGTAGGTACACACCAGCAACTGCTCGCCCAGCGCGGCATTTACTACAAGCTCTACCAGCTGCAATATAAAGACCAGGAGATTCCGGTGGGCGCCGGCGGGCAGGTCACGGCCGGCGCGGACGACTAGGACTCCGCCCTGCCTTGTGGCCTCATCCTGAGGGACTTTAGTCCCCACTACCTAATGATGCGCCTTGTTGACTCGGAGCAGACGGCGATGAACTTAAGGTTCAAGAACCGCGACCTGGAAAGCTTCGTAGACGACAGGAAATCAGGTCCCTGGGAAGCTTCGTAGACGATAGGAAAACAGGTCCCTCCACTCCGCTCGCTTCGCTCCGCTCCGGTCGGGATGACAGTTCCTCATGGTGGCTCCGGGCTGGCCTCGTCGGTTGAGGATAGTGGTCTCCCGTTACAATGTCCTCCGTGCGAATTCTCATCTCCGCCGGGGAAGCCTCCGGCGAAATGTACGGCGCGATGCTGATGGAAGCTTTGTGGAGACTCGCGGGCGGGTCGCCCGCGACCACACAGACCACACAGACCACACCGAGCACACTGAACCAAACGTTGGAATTTTTCGGCGTGGGCGGGGATCGCATGCGGGCTGCGGGTTGCGACACGGTGGTCGATTCCAAAGACCTGGCTGTCGTCGGTATCTCGGAAATTCTCGGTCATCTGCCTAAAATCTGGAGGCTGTTTCACAAGCTGATTGCGGAAGCGGACAAGCGCAAACCTGATCTCGCCATCGTCATCGACTCTCCCGCATTCAACTGGCGGGTGGCGCGACAGATGCACAAGCGCGGCGTTCCCGTGGTCTATTACGTTTGTCCCCAGTTCTGGGCCTGGCGCCAGGGGCGAGTGCGCCTGCTGCGGAAATACGTCGACAAAGCTCTGGTAATCTTTCCCTTTGAGGAAAAGTTCTACCGGGATCGCGGCGTGGACGCGACTTTCGTCGGTCACCCTCTTGCAGACCTTCCCCGCCCTGAAATCGATCGCGCTGCCTATGCTGCACAGCATCACCTGGATGCGGCAACGCCGTGGATCACGCTCATGCCTGGCAGCCGGGTAAAGGAAGTGCGCATGAATGCGCCGGTGATTCTGGAATCCGCAGCGAAATTGGGTTCGGCATACGAATTTCTGCTCCCGGTTGCGCCCACCCTGGATCGCAGCTTCCTGCAATCACTGATCGGGGACCGTTCCTGCATTCGCCTGGTTCCAGAAGCCCTGTCCGCTCTGGCCCAATCGCGCGCCGGGATCATCGCCAGCGGCACGGCTACGGTCGAAGCAGCCATGATGGGAACGCCCTTCGTGATGGTCTACCGGGTATCATCCTTGACCTACCGGGTAGGACGTCCCCGAGTCAAAGTGCCTTACTTCGCCATGGTGAACCTGATTGCGGGAAAGGAGATCGTGCCCGAGTTGGTGCAGGACGATTTCACCGCCGAAAACGCGGTGGCAAAGCTCAATCAGGTCATTCCCGACGGCGCTGCCCGGGAGAGGATGATCGCGGGGCTGGACGCTGTGAAGGCAAGCCTTCGCGGGCTCACGGAAGGAGAACGACATCCAGTGGATCGGGCTGCCGAGGCGGTGTTCTCGGTATGGGCCGCGAACCGGGTGCCAAAAACAAGCTAAACCTTGTCCTACCAGCATCTTTTGAGCCACAATCTTCATCATAGTGTTTATCGTGCTTGTGGCAGGAGAGTGCTTTTGATCCCCTTTCAACTTAGGCGCCAGCGTCGAGCCCTGTTCCTCTGCCTTGGCTTCTCTTTGCTTTTGATGTCGTTACCGGCCCGGGCCGCCGAGAAGATGCGCCTGCGGGTGGACGACTACCAGATTGACGCCGAACTCACGCCCCATCTGCACAAAATCACCGCGCGGGCCGTGGTCAAATTCACCGCGCTTGAAGAAGATCTGAATATCGCCACTTTCGAGCTGCACAATGCCTTGCGCGTCACCAAAGTGCTCGACGCTTCAGGCAAGCCGCTGAGCGCGGAGCGCGTTACCCAGGACTCAACCGTGCGCGTGCAACTTGCCACCCCCCTGGCGAAGGACAGTTCGACCTCGCTCACTTTCGAATATGAAGGGGTGCTGGATTCCGCCGATGAAAGTCCGGTGCAGGGCCTCAAGCTGGCCTACATCGGTGACGACACCAGTTACCTGCTGTACGCCGGACGCTGGTTTCCGGTGAATGCGTACGGGATCAACCGCTTCACCGCCACCATGCACATCACCGTGCCGGCGCACATGACGGTGATCGGCAGCGGGAACGAAACCGCCGGCAGCGCCCCCGCGGAAAAACGTCCGGCGGGCGCGCTGCCCACCAAGACCTTCGTCTTCACCTGGGACAAGCCAAGTTTCCCGGGCACCATCGTGGCCGGCATTTTCCAGGAATTCAAAAGCGATGAAGCCGGACTCGATCTGCACGTCTTTCTAAAACCCGACCACCAGAATCTGGGCGCCAGTTACGCCAACACCGCGGTCAAGGAATTCACTTACTTCGTGACCCTCTACGGCCCCGCGCCTTCGACCACTTTGAGAGTAGTTGAGATTCCGGACGATACCGTGCCCGAGGCCTGGGCTCCCGGAATAGCAGCCATCGCCAGCCGGGCGGTCACCGAGAAGGTGAATTACCGGTTGCTGGCCAACACCATCGCGCACCAGTGGTGGGGCGCCTCGGTCAGTCCCGCTTCCCGCGATGACTGGTGGCTGAGCGACGGCTTCGCCCGTTATTCCGAGGCGCGCTACGTCGAACAGGCGGCCGGGGTAGCGGGTTTGGAGGAGGTGGTCAAGGATATGTCGGTCGGCGCGTTGGCCTACGATACTGTCCCGCTCTCCAGCGCCGGGAAGCTTGACCTGTTCTCGCCCGAATTCCAGTCGCTCGTGACCGACAAGGGCGCGATGATCCTACACATGCTGCGCTGGGTGCTGGGCGATCAGAAATACGATCAGACCATGCGCACTTTCGCCGCTAAATATGCCGGGAAATCGGCGTCCATAGACGATTTCCGTGCTCTAGCCGAACAGAACTATGGCCAGCAGCTCACCTGGTTCTTCTCCCAGTGGCTCGACTCTACCGGCGCGCCCGAATTCAAGGACAAGTACACCATCTACCGGCTGGGCAACGGCAAGGGCTTTCGGGTTGTAGGCGAGATCTCGCAAGACCTCGATCTTTTCCGCATGCCGGTAGAGCTCAAAATCGATACCGATGGCAAGACGGAGGAGAAACGCATCGAAGTCGTGGGCACGAATTCGCCGTTCAACATTGAGACCTACGGCAAGCCGCGCCGCATCGTGATCGATCCGGATGACCGGGTGCTGAAAAATTCCGCCGAGATCAGGCTCAGAGCGTCGATCCAGCGTGGTCAGGGCCTGACCCAGCAAGGCGACCTTGCCGGCGCTCTGCTGGAGTTTAACAAAGCGCTCGATGTCAACCAGAACAGTTCCCTGGCCCATTACCGCATCGCCGAGGTGTTCTTCCTCCAGCGCAACTACCAGGCTGCGGCCAACGCCTACCGCGACAGTCTGAACGGCGACGGCGAGCCGCGCTGGACCGAGGTCTGGAGCCACATCCAGCTGGGCAAGATCTTCGACGTCACCGGGCAACGCGAGCGCGCCACCAACGAATACCGTCAAGCTCTGCAAACCAACGACAATACCCAGGGCGCTCTGGATGAGGCTCGAAGGTATTTGCAGAAGGCCTTCCAGCGGCAAAAGAACGGATAGGCAAGTGTGGGCGCGAGCGTCCTCGCTCGTGCGGCGTTCGCGAAAATGTAGGCGCGAGCGTCCTCGCTCGTGCGGAATCGTC
>JBOGLD010000261.1:0-6549 GCA_050745885.1 Terriglobales bacterium | reverse complement strand
ACGACTGCTTCGCGAAGCGAAGCAGTCGTGGAGTCGAAGGACCCCTAGTTCTCGATATAGGCGTATGCGAGCGCGCGCATCGCGGAGATCCCTGGTTCAACACCCATCGACCACGGGTAGGGTGTTTCGACTGCCGCATTTCTCGATACGGGCGTTATGCCGGCGTGCGCATCGCGGAGATCCCTGGTTCAAACAGCAATCAGCCCTGGGTAGGGGTCCTTCGACTCCGGCTTTCCCTTCGCAAGCGAAGGGGAAGCCTGCGCTCAGGATGACATTGCTGGTGCTTCTGAATGAGCGTTCTTTCCGATGTTTGCTCGCAGCGTGAGCATGTGCTTTGTTGGGTCAGCCTCTGACCAGCGCGAAGGCGATAATCGTTTCCCCCTTCGCGCCGGTCGTCTCCTCGAGCTCTTTTAACAGGGTTTCTTCGAGATGGTCCGGGTCGGGATGCATCTCACTGGCAATCACTTCTTCTTCCGTGGCGCCGACAAAACATAGTTCACAGTGTCCCAGATCATCTTCCGACATCAGCGCGGGCCCGAAGGTTCGGCAAGTGATGGGGCGAAATTCGTAGAGTTCGCAGGTCCCGGTTTCGGGGTCGAGCACCGGACAGGGCTCGCTGTTGCCGTACTCCTCCCAGTGTTTTGAGGCTTCATCGGAGGTGTCGCTATTCAGCAAACCGCTGGCGGGGTCTCCGGGAAAATCGGTGGAAAGCCGCGCGACGGCTGCATGGGCACGTTCGCGAATACGGGCGGCGCGCTGCGCATCCTGCTGTTCGAGTTTCGCCAGCCCCTTTCTCAGCCGGATGGCGTCCAGTTGATTGACGGCAAACACGCCCACGCAACATTGCGAGCAACCGGGCCGGCAGGCCAGCCATTTGCCGCTCTTTGCGAAGGCATCGGCCAGCGCTGAGTCGACAATCTGAATCAACTGCTGGTCCCGGGCTGGAGCCTGAAGCGGCATGAGCTAAGCATAGCCCAGGCGCTGGCCGATCTGGTCTAACTGTTTTGGGCCGATCGACAGGCAACCGCCTCTTGACTTTGCCTGCTTTGCGGTGGAAGGGCTTAACCGCAGAGGCCGCAAAGGATTCCGCAAAGTTCGCAAAGGGCACCCTGGATCGATTCAGGGCATGGTTTTGAAGATACAAATTTGCGGCTATGATGTCCGCTTATGCCTAATCGAGTTCGTTGGGGAATTCTGAGCACGGCCAAAATCGGAGTCAAGAAAGTCATTCCCGGAATGCAGAAGGGTGAATGGTGCGAAGTGGCCGCGATTGCTTCGCGCGACCGGAGCAAGGCCGAAGCTGCGGCCCGCGCTCTCGGCATTCCCAAGGCGTACGGATCGTACGAAGAGCTTCTGGCTGACCGGCAGATTGATGCGATTTACAATCCGCTTCCGAACCACCTGCATGTGCCCTGGTCGATCAAGGCCGCCGAAGCCGGCAAGCACGTTCTGTGCGAGAAGCCGCTTAGTCTGACGGTGGCGGAAGCCCGGCAGCTCCTGGCGGTGCGGGACCGCACGAAAGTGAAGATCGGCGAGGCCTTCATGGTACGCACCCATCCGCAGTGGCTGCGCGCCCGGGAGTTGGTAATGTCGGGCCGGATTGGGCAATTGCGCTCGGCCACGGGTTTTTTCAGCTACTTCAACAACGACCCCAAGAATATCCGCAACATCCCTGAATGCGGCGGAGGCGCGGTGATGGATATCGGGTGCTATCCCATCAACACGTCGCGATTCATGTTCGGAGAAGAGCCCACGCGAGTGCTGGGACTGTTGGAACGCGATCCCCTGATGAAGATTGACCGGCTGACTTCGGCCATGCTCGATTTTCCCTCGGGCCAATCCACTTTCACATGCAGCATGCAGCTCGTGCCCTATCAACGCAGCCAATTTTTCGGAACCAAGGGGCGCATTGAGATTGAAATCCCCTTCAACGCGCCTCCCGACCGGCCCTGCCGGATCCTGATCGATGATGGGCGCGACGTGTTTGGTGGCGGTATCAGCAGCGAGGAATTTCCTGTCTGCGACCAGTACACAATTCAGGGCGATGCTTTCTCCCGGGCCGTGCTGGAGGGAAGCGAGGTGCCGGTTCCGCTCGAGAATGCAATCAGGAACATGGCCGTGATTGAGGCCATTTTCCGCTCGGCGGAATCGGGGAAGTGGGAAAAACCGTAGGGAGACATTCGTTCCAGTGGAATATCTGATTGGAGTAATACTGGCTTTGGCCGTGGCCGCCTTCGCTACGGCGCATTTGAGCAAGTAAAACTCTTCGATGCGTCGGCTCGAAACGAACCGGCTTTCGGGGCTAAAATTGTCATTCCGGGAACCGGGCTCGTCGCAACCGCAATCTAAAGAGTGGGTCTGAAGATCCAGTGGAGCCGGAGGAGTGGCGAGCCAGGGTATCGCGGCGGCTCGGTTGTTGTTTCACCCCATGTGATTTTGATCGCTGCTTGAGCTTTAACTGCAAGTCCCAGAACGAAAGCGCAGGAATGAATGGAAACGACACCGACCAGGCAGCACCTGGGAAACGATCTGCTGACCCCAGATCAGATCCAATCTGCCGTGGAAGAAGTACTCGCGACAACTCAGTTTATCGACATCCACACGCATCTGTTCGCCCCTGAGTTTGGCGGTCTGGGGTTGTGGGGTATTGACGAACTGCTCACGTATCACTATCTCGAAGCGGAACTATTTCGCTCCTCGAGTATCTCGCCCGAGCGCTATTGGGAGATGCCAAAACGCCAGCAGGCGGATGCCATCTGGCAGGCGCTGTTCGTCGAGAACACTCCGATCTCGGAAGCCACCCGCGGTGTGGTGGCTGTTCTGGACGCATTCGATCTGCCGAATGACAGCGCCGACCTCGAAGAAGCGCGGTCGTTCTTCCGGGCCCAAAAGATTGAATCGCATGTTTCGAAAGTGCTCCAGATGGCGGGGGTGAGCTCGGTGGTGATGACCAATGATCCGCTCCACCCCGAAGAGGAGCGGATCTGGATGAATGGCGCGCCCTCCCGCTCGGATTTTTTGGCGGTGTTACGTCTGGATAGAATTCTCTGGGGTTGGGCCGAACACTGGCAGCGCCTGGCCGAGCAAGGCTACGCGGTGGACGACCGGGCGGGCGGTAAATCGGGGGCCGAGGTGCGCCGATTTCTTGCCGACTGGTGCGAACGCATGAACCCGGTGTATATGGCGGTGTCCCTCACCGACGCCTTCCAGTTCCCGGAGGACAGCATTCAGGGCAAGCTGCTCAGGGACGCGGTCCTGCCTTCGTGCCGGGAGTTCGATCTGCCTCTGTCTCTCATGATTGGAGTTCGCCGCCAAGTGAATCCGCGAATTCGTCTGGCGGGCGATGCGGTGGGCCGGGCGGACCTGCGCGCGGTGGAAAATCTTTGCCGCGCCTACCCTGAGAACCGTTTCCTGGCAAGTGTTCTGAGCCGTGAAAATCAGCACGAACTTTGCGTATACGCGCGAAAGTTCAGCAACCTCATGCCCTTTGGGTGCTGGTGGTTCTTGAACAATCCCTCCATCGTGGAAGAGATCACGCGGGAGAGAATTGAATTGCTGGGAACAAGTTTCATTCCGCAGCATTCCGATGCCCGGGTGCTCGAGCAGGTTCTCTACAAATGGCGAAATACGCGCGCTACCATGTCCCCGATTCTCGCCAACAGTTACAAGCTGTTGGCCCGCGATGGGCGCGGAGTCACGCGGCAAATGATTCAGCGCGATGTAAGTCGCCTGTTCCGCGGGAACTTCGAGAAATTCACCAACCTGGCGTGAAGATGTGGGCCCGGGCGTCCCGCCCGTGCCGCCCCTGACCAGCCCCCGAGCATTGGCGGGTTGGGGAACTGGGAGCGCCAGGGAGGGTCGAAGTGTATTGCAACAAGGTAAAAGGGGTGAGAGCACCGACGCCCGCCCGACTGCAGCGCCAGTTCATTTCCATCCCCAGACTACGATTCTTCATTCCTCCTGAGGTGGTATAGAATTCTTGTGCACGCGTTTAGACAGGCAATCCGCGTCGTCACTGTTAAAAGACGGGCCGGGCTCGGTTCGGGACATCAAAGAAAAGGGTCTGTGAAGAGACGATTTTCACAACGGACGCGAACGCAATTGGCATTTGGCACAGCGGTGATTCTGCTGCTTGCTAGTGGCGTGGCTACGTACGCCACCGTGGTTCGTCTGCGCAGCGCGGAGCGCTGGGTCGGCCATACCCGCGATGTCCAATCTTCCCTGGCCGAAATAAGCAACGTCAGCGCCAGGGCGGGACGGGCGCGCGCCCGGTATGTCGATACCGGCAGTCCTTCCTTTCTTGAGGAATATCAATCCGCGGCCGGCGAGATTCCCAATAAATTGCAGCTGGTCGAACAGCTCCTGTCCGACAATCCCGAGCAACTGGACCTTCTGAAGCATCTGGAAGCCATTACCAACCACAGGTTGGATCTGCTGAACAAGTCGGTTCGGTTGGAGCTCAGCGCGTCTGGCGATGTGCGGGAGCAAGCGCGACTCAGGCAGCAGACTATCGAGGCGTCTGCCGAGGCCGATTCGCTGCTGCAGAAAATGCAGGGTAATGAACAAGAGCTTCTGGACACCCGCAGGATGCAGTCAGAACGATTGTTCCGCGTCACTGCATACATACTGTGCGCTGCCTTTGCGGTTACGCTATTGTTATTTTTATTTCACTACCGGATCCTGAACGCGGAATTGAATGCGAGGGAGCAGGCAGAGGCGTCCCTGCGCAGTCTCAGTGTGCGCCTGTTGGAACTGCAGGACCAGGAACGCCGGAAATTCTCCCGCGAACTTCACGACAGCCTGGGACAATACCTGGTGGGCGTGAAGATGAACCTGACCATGCTGGGCAATTCCGTGACGGCTAATACGCTGGTTTCAGAATCCATCAAGCTGCTGGATCTGGCCATGACCGAGACCCGCACCATCTCTCATTTATTGCATCCGCCGTTGCTGGACGAAACCGGTTTTGCTTCTGCGGCGAGATGGTACGTGGAAGGTTTCGCCAAACGTAGCGGCATTCAAACCAGCCTGGAGATGCCCGAAGACCTGGTCCGCTTGCCCAGTTCGATCGAACTGGCTCTTTTCCGCGTTCTGCAGGAAACCCTGACCAATGTTCATCGCCACTCCAAGAGCCAGAAGGCGGATGTTTCCCTGAAGGTGTCGGAGGACACCGTGGTGCTTCGCATCCGAGACTACGGAAAGGGTATTCCACCAGACGTTCTGGGCCGCTTTCGTCGCAATCGCGCCCACGGCGGCGTGGGGTTGGCCGGGATGCGCGAACGGCTACACGAACTGGGGGGCCGGCTGGAAGTGGATTCGGATGGCCGCGGTACCCAGATTCTGGCTATGATGCCGCGCTCGGAGCGAAGAAATTCCGCCGCCGTATTCGCCGCCGATTGATGGTTTCTGGGCCCTGGCAGCAGCCGGCCAAGAAAATCCCCCACTCTCCGGTCACAATTTCTTGCTGAGATCGCTGGACATGCCTCCGGCCGCGGGCACGTAGCATTTCAAGGTGTAATCCATCACCATGCGATTGGCATTGAAGCGCCAGCCCAGGGTGCGGATGGTGCGCTTCATGCGTTTGATCCAACCCCGGGGTAGACCGTCGTGGTCGCGCTGATAGTAGAGTGGAATCACCTCTTCGCGCAGTACCCGGTACAAATCTTCCCCATCGCGGTTATCGTGAATGCTCATGTTGGTGTGGGTGCGGCCCGTCCCAATGGCAAAACCATTCAGGCCGTCGTAGGCCTCCGCCCACCAGCCGTCGAGAACAGACAGGTTGAGACCGCCGTTCAAAACCACCTTTTGACCACTGGTCCCCGATGCCTCCAGCGGCCGACGGGGATTGTTCAGCCAGACGTCGACGCCCTGGACGAAATGGCGCCCCACGTTGATGTCGTAGTCCTCGACAAAGACGAACTTGTCGGCGAACTCCAGGTGACGCATCAGTTTGGCAATCTGTTGCAGCATTTTCTTGCCGGGTTCGTCGCGGGGATGGGCTTTGCCGGCGAAAATAAACTGTAAGGGGCGTTTGGGATCGTTCACCATGGATGTCAGTTTTTCAATGTCAGCAAGAATCAGATCGGCCCGCTTGTAGGTGGCGAAGCGGCGCGCGAACCCGATGGTCAGGGCGCGCTCATCGAGCAGCGTCCCGGCCCCCACCAGGTGCTGCGATTCCGCCTTCCATTGCTCGACCCAGCGGCGCCGCGCCAATTCCCGAATCGAGCGCAGCAGCACCACCTTCAGATTGAAGTGGGCGTCCCACAGCGCGGCGTCGTCCAGCGTGTACACCGCCTGCCAGAATCCCGGCTCGTCGATCCGCTGCAGCCAGTCGGGTCCGAGGTGACTGGTGAGGAGCGCGTACACGTGATGCGACATCCACGTCGCAAGGTGGACGCCGTTGGTCACGTGGCGGATCGGCACCTGCTCTGGATCCCGACCCGGCCAGAGGTCGCTCCACAGGCGCCGCGAAACCTCGCCGTGGATTCGCGACACGCCGTTCACACTGCCCGACAGCTTGATGGCGAGGACCGGCATGTGGAACTGGCC
>JBOGLD010000260.1:0-8779 GCA_050745885.1 Terriglobales bacterium | reverse complement strand
GTCAGCTCCAGATCGTTTGCCGCGTCGGGACCGTCGGGGTTCGCAATGAACTCCGCCGCGACATTGTGCGCCGGGCCGCCCTCTTCGGAAAAATGCAGTTGCCAGAGGTCTTCCAGGCCAGGCGATTTTTCGATGGTGTCCCAAACCGAAGGACTGCCGCCCTTCTTGGCTCCGTTGTCCATGATGGCCACGCGGGGAGCGATCCCATGTACGAAAGGCGGACTGCTGCTTTGCGCCCAGCCATGATGAGACACGATGTAAATGTCGATCTTCCCGATCTTGTTGGTCGGGCACATCAATTCCATTTCCTTGTCGTGCGTAAGATCACCCAAATCCAGGATTCTCAGCTTGCCGAAATTGATAAATGTCCCCAAAGACCGCAGGTTCTCGGTTGTGTCCGCGGGGTACTGCTCGGCATTCTTGCAGTTCGGATTTTCCTGCCCTGCGCCAGGCAGCGGTTTGTCGATCAAGGCCCCGTCCGAGCTGATGATCATGGCCCGCATTCCTTTCACCGGCAACAGATCGCCCGGCTTGGGACTGATGTGCTGATATTTCCCCGTCGCTAGCAGTGCCTGGTAGGCTTGCCAGCCATTGACCGTGGCCGGGTCCGTGGTCTCGCGGTTTTCGCCGTGGTCAATAAACGTTCCGACTGGAATGCGCGCCGCCAGCTGCGGGGCGCCGCCTACGTGATCCTCGTGAAAATGGGTGATCAGAACGTAGTCAATCTTGCTGATTCCTGCCTTCTTGGCGGCGGCCACAATGCGGTTCGCATCGCGGCCGTCATGGTCGGGCCAGCCGGTGTCGATCAGCAGCGATTGCCCCGCGGGTGTAACAAATAAAGTTGCCTGTCCGCCTTCGACATCCACAAAGTAGATGTGCAGGTCTTTGTCCTTTTGCGTAGCGGGCGCGGCCCAGGATGCGACCCCCAGCCCAAGGCTCAAAAGCCCCACGAGCACCCCTCGCAGCAGGAGACTTCGGTTGATCCTTAAACCAGATATGGAGCGAGTGCAAGTCATGTTCAAGGCCCCCGGGTTATCTTCAGTCGATGAAGTTCGACACAGATCATCAACCCCCGTTCTCCTTCCCGTCAAGAACCGTCCCGCAGCAAATATTTACAGCGCCCGCCCCGCGCTGGCGCCCGATGCCCATGCCCACTGAAAATTGAACCCGCCCAAGTGTCCAGTCACGTCCACGACTTCGCCAATGAAAAACAAACCACGTACTTTCCGGCTTTCCATGGTTTTCGCCGACAACTCGTCGGTATCGACGCCGGCCACCGTCACTTCGGCCTTGGCATAGCCCTCCGTACCGGCCGGAACCACAGCCCATGCATGGATCTTGCGCTCCAGGTCCCGGAGCGAGGAGTTCGTCCATCTGGCGGGTGTGTGTATCTCCGCCCAGCGGTCGGCAAGGCGGTGCGGCAGAAATCTGCGCAATGCGGTTCGTAGCGGCGCGATATTCCGCGGGACCGTCTCTTCGAAAAGTTCGGAAGTTACCTCATGGCCCGGCGCCAGGTCTATAAGGACTGCCTCCTTCTTCTTCCAATAGGAAGAAATCTGCAGGATCGCCGGCCCGCTGAGCCCTCGGTGAGTGACGAGCATCTTTTCCCGGAACCGCTGACCCGCGCACGCGGCGACCACTTCGGCGGATACGCCGGCCAGATCGGTGAAGCGGCGGCTGTCCTGCGCGTCGAAAAGAAGCGGCACCAGCCCCGGCCGGGTTTCGCGGACCTTCAACCCGAATTGTCGTGCCAGATCGTAACCGAATCCTGTAGCTCCCATCTTTGGAATCGATAGTCCGCCCGTGGCCACGACCAATGCCGGGGCGCGAAATTCTCTTTCCCCGGCCCTGGCCACAAACTCATCGCTGCGTGTCACTTCCTGGATTGCGATTTCTGCGAACAGTTGCACTCCGCTTTCACGGCATTCCTTTTCGAGCAGGTTGAGAATGTCTTGAGCGGAGTGATCGCAAAAGAGCTGCCCCAGAGTTTTTTCGTGGTAAGGGATGTGGTGCTTCTCAACCAGTGCGATGAAATCGGCAGGAGCGTAGCGCGCCAGTGCCGATTTGGCGAAATGGGGATTGGCAGAAATAAAGTTGTCCGCCGAACAGTGGCGATTGGTGAAATTGCAGCGTCCGCCACCCGAGATGAGAATCTTCTTCCCCAACCGCTCGGCGCGTTCGAGGACGGCAACCCGCCGCCCTCGTTTCCCGGCTTCAATGGCACACATCAACCCGGCAGCTCCGCCGCCGAGAATTAGAGCGTCATAGTTATAGACCAAGAGATCTCATGAGCTTGCAAAATGCCGGCAAAAAAGTGGAAACGCACGGGCTAGATGTAGTCGAACAGAGCCATGAAGCCAAAATCCATGTGCAGCTGCTGATGACAATGAAACAGCGTGCGCCCGGGGTTATTGGCCGTGAAATCGACCTCGACTTCCTGGTAGCCGCCCACCATCACCACATCTTTCAGCACCCCGGACGTCCTCTGTCCGGCGAACTGGGTCAGTTCGAAACTGTGGCGATGCAGATGGATGGGATGAATATCGTCACTCGCGTTCCGCATGCGAAGGCGGTAGCGCTTGCCTTGCTCTACCCGAAACATGGATTGCACGCGTTCTTCCGAGAAGACGACATCATTGATGGTCCACCCGTTGAAGCCATCCTGTGCCGCATTGTTCTTGGCAAAAGTCATGTCGAAAACCTGATCAGGTTTTGCCGCCGTCGCCGTGCCGCCGAACTTGGCATAGTTCCAGCGAAACGGTTTCGGAGTCACCCACTGAGGCTTGCCTTTCGCTCCCGCGTATTCGACCACGATACCCATGCCATGATGGCGATCATCGTCTGCCAGATCACCCATGATCCATACCCCGGGATGATTCATCTCAACCACGGCAGACACACGTTCCGCCGTGCCCAGCCAGAGCCCCGGGACCTGCGTGGGCCTGGGAATTAAATTTCCATCCAGGGCGACAACGGTGAAGGTGTGTCCGGGCAGCGCCAGGCTCCGAATCTCGGTCGCGCTTCCATTCAAGACATGGAATAGCACTCGCTCACCTTGCTTTACCCGTATCGGCTCGCCGTGGCCCAGCATCCGCCCGTTGATGGTGAAAGAACCGTAGCCAACCTCGAAACCGTGCGGCGCGCCTTTCGCGAGAGAAGCTTTCATTGCGCTCTCGCCGGTATCTTTCAGGTTCTTGACTACCGTCGCCGGGGACAAGAAATCCATTGCCATATCGCCGCCGCGGCTGAATGTGGGTTCGAACTCCTTCAAAGTCAGGAAAACTTCGCGATCGTAGTCCCCGGGATGGTTTTTCGGTTCGATGTACACCGGACCAACCATGCCGCTGTATTGTCCTGCGCTCAAATCGGCCCTGGCGCGGACATGGGTGTGATAGAAGCGAAATCCAGAAGGCTTGGCGACGAACGAAATGCGGCGGCTTCCATGGGGAGCGACGAAAGGCGTGCCTTCCTCCGCAGCTCCATCCACGTCGGTGGAAACAAATTGCCCGTGCCAATGCAATTGTTCGGGCCGGTCGGTCTGGTTGTGAATGTCGATGGTCACTCGCTGATTTTCTTTCAGGCGCAACAGCGGGCCGGGAAACTGGCCGTTGTAGGTGGTCGCGGAAAGGATGCGATTCGGCGCAAGCTCAACAGGCTTGACCGCGATGGTGAGGGTGTAGTCCGCAGGACGGTCTGTCGGCGAGGCGCGTTCCTGGGGAGACGTCTCGGTTGATTGGCCAAACAGGGCAACAGAAGGAAGCAGGGAACTGCCCGCGATAGACCCCGCCGCCTTGAGGAATTTTCGACGCGAGAGGGACGAGCCTGCCATGGTGTCTTTCGATCAACGCGAAAATGAATGTCCTCTCGCGAGAGCATTCCGGGAGGCGCAGCTTACTTCTTCGTGTAGGTGATTCTCCAGATACAGTCGCCGGCATCATCGGTGACCAGCAGCGATCCGTCCGGCGCGACCGTGACGGAAACCGGGCGTCCCCACACGTGCCCGTTGTCAACCACGAATCCAGTCATGAAGTCCTCATATTCACCGCTGGCATGTCCGGTCTGATGCAGAGGCACGCGAATCAACTCGTAGCCCACTCGGACTGCCCGGTTCCACGAACCATGCTCGGCCGCGAAAAGATCTCCCTGATATTCCGGCGGAAATTGTTTGCCGTCATAGAAGATGATGCCGAGCGATGCGTTGTGCGGGTTGAGGATGACGTCCGGAGTGATGACCTTGTCCTTAAGCTCAGGGTGTTTGCCCTTGTGCCGGGGATCCTGATGGCCGCCCATGTACCACCATGGCCAGCCGTAGAAGCCGCCCTCCTGCACGTGGGTAATGTAGTCGGGAACCAGATTGTCTCCCAACCCGTCGCGTTCGTTGACCGAGCACCACAACTCGCCGGTCTTGGGATTCACAGCCAGTCCGACGCAGTTGCGAATGCCGTACGCATAGACTCGCATGTCGGAGCCATCGGGATTGAACTCCAGCACGTCGGCGCGGTTCTTCTCGGCCGGGGTTGTGTCCGGGTCGTCGACGTTAGAAGCGGAGCCCACCGAGGCAAACATCTTCTTGCCATCGGGCGAGAACTGAATGTTGCGCGTCGAATGCCCCTCGCCGCTCGGCAGGTCCGCAAGGTGCTGGGCCGGACCGCGCGCCTGCAAATCGCCATTCTGGTAAGGGAATCGAACAATTGAGTCTGTGTTGCCGACGTAGACCCACTCCGGATTCCGACCTGAAGGATAAAAGCTGATGCCGAAGGGCTGGTTCAGTCCGCTGGCGAAAACCGCCGTCTGTGCCGGCTTGCCGTTGCTGGTGATCCCGCGGAACACTCTGATGTCGCCGGCCTTGGTCTCGGCCACGAAAAAGTCGCCATTGGGCGCGGTACGAATGATCCGCGGATTATCAAGCCCGGCCGCGTATTGCTCCACTTTGAAGCCTGCCGGAACCTGCGGCCATGCGCCTTCCGGACGCGCCACAACCTCGGGGCCGTTGCCCGCTGACGCAGTCGCGAATGGCCCGGGAAGGTCTTGCAACGTGATCTTACGAATTTCTCCCGGCTTCTCATACCGGAAGTCGGTGAAGGGTGGCTTCGGAGGCGGTGCGTTCAACCTCGTGGCCGCCGTCAGCGCTGCGGGCGCGCTGCTGCCCTGTGCAATCTGCGGCTCCCCGAGCACTTGCACATAGCTCACGATCTGCCAGCGCTGTTGCTTGGGCAAAGTTGCCCACGAAGGCATGCCATTGCTGATGTCGCCCTTGGTGATGAACCAGAAAAGTTCGCCGGCGGTTACCGCCTTGATCCTTTGCGCTTTCAGGGGAGGAATATTCCCCGAGCCTTCGCCATTCTCACCGTGACAGCGGGCGCAGCGCAGATGGAACAACGCCCGGGCGTGAGTTGGCCGCTGACCTTCGTATGGGTTCTTCAATTCCTTGGCTGACGCTGGCGCATTATGGAAATTCGGGTTCTGGGCCTGGGCCCAGGAAACTAGAAGAACCGCGGAAACTGCGAGTATGGCAAGTGGACCTTGAGACATGCGGGCGATGGCTTTCAAAACTGTCCTCCGGAAGCGCGACTCCAGTCTATAAAAAAATGTCACTCCGGCCAAACCGTAGCAAATTCTCGGTTCACAACTCCGACCTCCAGATTTGCTAAAGTAACCTTGCCAGCCTTCAGACGATAGGCAGGGGTGCCGAACGCTGTCAAATTGGAAAAGCTGAAGAAGCATTTTAGAAAGTCTAAAAGCGTCGCCTGGTTTGAAAACCGCTGTTTCGTCGCGAGCGGCGACCCCGTAGACCGGAAGTAGTGGATGCCGAAAGGACGGCGCCACGAAAGCCGAGCCCGGCCTTTATAATTCACTCCACCAAAACCGGCCTGTACAAACCAGCGTGCTCAAGGGGGCATTGATGGGTCATCCGCTTCTCGATCTTACAAACAATACCGCGGTTGTGATCGGCGGAACCAGCGGCATCGGACTTGCTCTCACCCGGGGGCTGGCTCAAGCTGGCGCTAACGTGATTCCCACCGGGCGGCGAACCGAACAGGTCGGCGCTGCGGTCTCTGAAGTCAAGGCCCTTGGCCGCAGGTCGCTGATCCAAACCTGCGATGTCACCGATACCGCCTCCCTGGACCGGCTCCTGCAGGCGGTAACTGCCGAGTTCGGCGACGTGCAGATTCTGGTAAACTGCGCCGGCCGCACCAAGCGGATGCCGACGCTTGACGTCCCTGAATCCGACTGGAATGCCATCCTCGAAACCAACCTGAACGGAACATTACGCGCCTGTCGCGTGTTCGGCCGGCACATGATCGAGCGTGGTTACGGCCGTATCATTAATATCGCTTCACTCTCCTCGTTTGTGGCGCTTTACGAGGTCGCCGCGTACAGTGCCAGCAAGGCGGCGGTGGCTTCACTGACGAAGTCGCTCGCCATCGAATGGGCCAAGTCGGGTGTTTGCGTGAATGCCATCGCCCCTGGCGTCTTCCGCACTGACCTGAACGCTGCTCTGCTCGATGGCACTGACCGTGGCCGCGAATTCCTGCTGCGCACCCCGATGAAAAGGTTTGGAAAGCTGGATGAGCTGGGCGGGGCCGCGGTATTCCTGGCTTCCGCAGCCGCCAGCTTTGTAACCGGCCACGTGTTGGCGGTCGACGGAGGGTTCCTGGCTAGCGGCGTCAACCAGTAGTCTTACAGCAAACGCCGAATGGCAACGACCAACGACAAGTTTCAACGCCCCATCCACCCGCCATCAACCGACAACACATGCCCGTGAACGTAGTCACTGGCGGACGAGCAGAGAAAAACTGCGGCGCCGGCCACGTCGCCCGGGTCTCCCCAGCGGCCGGCGGGAATCCGCTCCAGAATCTGTCGACTGCGCTGCGGATCTTGACGCAGCGCGGCAGTGTTATCGGTTGCCATGTAGCCGGGCGCGATCGCATTGACATTGATACCCTTCGACGCCCACTCATTGGCCAACGCTTTGGTAAGTTGCGCCACGCCACCCTTGGCTGCGGCATAGGCCGGAACCGTGATTCCGCCTTGAAACGAAAGCAGGGAAGCGATGTTTAGTATTTTGCCTTTCGCGCCACGCTTCAGCATGTCCTGGCCCGCAAGCTGCGAAAGCCGGAATACCGACGTCAGGTTTACCGCGATCACCTCGTCCCAGCTGTTTTGCGGATATTCTGCTGCCGGAGCTCTATAGATCATGCCGGCGTTATTGACCAGAATGTCGATTGAACCGAATTCCTCGACCGTCTTTCCGATCAAAGCCGGATACAGTTTCCGATCTGACATGTCTCCCACCAGATAGAAAGACTTCCTCCCCATGTGCCCAATCGCCTCGCTGGTGGCCTTCCCCCCGGCACTCCGCCCATGACACCCAACGTTGGCCCCAGCTTGTGCCAGCGCGATAGCGATTGCAGCCCCCAGGCCCCGGCTCGATCCGGTTACCAGCGCGTTCTTGCCCTTCAGTTGGAAAGTTTCCAGAATCATGCTTGTTCTCTCAGCGGAGAATGGCGGGTTCCAGCTTGGGCACCAGCAACTGAATTGCGGCCAAGGCCAGCAAGTACGCGCACCCCGCCATCAGAAACGGGACCATGTAACTGCCCGTCCACTGCAATGTGTGGCCCACAATCGTTGCGATCAACATTCCTCCGATCGACCCTGCCATTCCCCCCATGCCAACGACCGAGCCCACGGCTTGAGCCGGAAAAGTGTCAGAGGTCAGAGTAAAGAGATTGGCGGAGAATCCCTGATGGGCCGCGGCCGCAAGCCCGATCAGCAGCACCGCTCCCCATAGACTCTGCATGTTGTAAGCGAACACGATCGGGACGACACATACCGCGCAAATCAGCAACGTGATCTTGCGCGCGAAATTGACGCTCCTGCCGCGATGGATCAGCCATGACGACAGCCAGCCCCCGGCGATGCTGCCCACGTCCGCTATCACATAGATCACCACAATGGGCAGGCCGATCTTCATTAACGACAAACCATGTTTACGCTGCAGAAAATCCGGTATCCAGAACAGATAAAACCACCAGATCGGGTCGGTCATGAACTTGCCGACCACGAACGCCCAGGTTTGACGATGCGGGATGAGGCGGGCCCATTTAATTTTCGCCAGCGCTACCTGGGGATCGCTGCGGATATAGTCCAACTCCGCTTTAGATACGCGGGGATGCTCGTCGGGCTTGCGATAGAGCAGCAGCCAGAAGATAAGCCATACGAACCCCAACGCGCCCGTGATCACAAAGGCCCAGCGCCAGCCCCATCGAATGGTGATCCACGGCACCACCAGTGGAGTGATGATGGCGCCGATATTGGTGCCCGCGTTAAAAATTCCAGTCGCCAGTGCCCGCTGCTTCTTGGGAAACCATTCGGCGACGGTCTTGATACTGGCTGGAAAAACCCCTGCTTCCACGAAACCCAATGCTGATCGAGCGATAACAAAGCTGCTGAAGGAGCTGGCGAAGGCGTGCGCCATGGAAGCCAGGCTCCAGAAGACCATGGCCAGCGCGTAGCCCAGCCGCGTTCCCAGGCGATCCACCAGCCCGCCCACCATCACCATGCCCACCGCGTAAGCCGCTTGAAAGGCAAACACCAGATTGCCGTAGTCGATTTCGTTCCAGCCCAAATCGTGTTGCAGGGTGGTCTTGAGAATTCCCAGGACCTGGCGGTCCATGTAGTTCTTGGTGACTCCAAATAGCAGGAGGGCACAGATAACCCAGCGGAAATACCCGGCCCGCGATGACGGTCCAGGCGTCGCCCCTTCGGACTCCACTGC
>JBOGLD010000259.1:0-28208 GCA_050745885.1 Terriglobales bacterium | reverse complement strand
TCGGAAAAAAGATCGGCGACAAAGGTGGGAGCGATGGTGACGAACGTGGCCTCGCCAATTCCTACCAGGGTGTGGCGGAGCAGCAACTCTCCGTAGGTATGGGTGACCGCGGTCAGCAGAGTGAGCCCGCTCCAGAAAACGGCACCCAGCACAATGATCGCCTTGCGCGAGTAACGATCGGCCAGCGGCCCGACGAAGGGCGCGGCGATCATGTAGAAAATGAGGAAGGCGCTGGTGAGATATCCCAGTTGGGCATTGCTGAGGTGGAATTCGTCCTGCACCAGCGGCTGCACCGCAAACAGCACGGAGCGGTCAATGTAGTTCAGGAAGTTGAGCGTGGTCAGCAAGACCAGCGCCGTCCAGGGATAGAGTTTGCGTTGGGTCACTTGGGGAAGGAATATAACATGGAGCGCAATTCCCTCGTATCATACCGATTGACGTTATTAACGGCATCCGTTATTATTCAACTGTGATCAAGAGTTTCGCCACAACCAAAACGGCGGAACTCTGGAGCACGGGCAGGACCCGGGGATCGCCTCCTGCTGCGGTAACCAAGCGGAAACTGGCGATGCTGGATGCCGCCGGCGAGCTGGGTGATCTTAGAGCGCCTCCCGGCAATCGTCTGGAGAAACTGAAAGGAAATCGGCAAGGTCAGTACAGCATTCGCATCAACGACCAGTATCGGATCTGTTTTGTTTGGCGCGATCACGATGCTTACGACGTAGAAATAACGGACTACCACTGAGCCGGAGGGCCCTATGAGTGTGGCACGAAAACATACACCGCCCTGGCGAATTCACCCGGGCGAGATTCTTCGGGAAGAGTTCCTGAGGCCGATGGGAATGTCAGCCTACGAACTGGCGAAGCGGTTGCTGGTGCCGGCCCCGCGCATCAACGACATTGTGCTGGAACGCCGTGGAGTCACAGCCGACACCGCGGTTCGTCTCTCCCGATTCTTCAGGACAACCGAGCAGTTCTGGCTGGGCCTGCAAAGCGCCTACGAGGTAAGTCGGGTGAAGGCAGAACGTGCCACCGAATTGGAACGCATCGAGCCCATCAAACCCAGCGAAGTACGGGTTTGATGGAAGGCCTTTCACGTTGTCATCCTGAGCGAAGCTGACCGGTTCGGAACGAATCGGTCAGCGCAGTCGAAGGACCCCTACCTTTCCACCAGCTTTTCAAGCAACAGTTCAAGCGTTCCCGGACGGGAAAAAGAATTATGCATCCGGCCCCTATCCGCTCCTAGGGGTCCTTCGACTCCGCAGGCACTTCGCGTTGCGAAGTGCTTGCTGCGCTCAGGATGACAGAGGAAAATCTCAGCTTCGACTCTTGCCTTTCGGCCGGGGCCATTTGGCCACCACCACGGTCGAGATTCCGCCGCGGGGACGAAAATCTCCTTTCACTTCGGCCCAGGCTGGTTTGGCCCAGCGCACGACGTCTTCCAGCACGCGATTCACGATGTTCTCCTGGAAGATGCCGAGATTGCGATAGCTCTGCAAATATTCTTTGAGTGATTTCAGCTCCAGGCAAAGTTTGGCCGGCATGTAGCGGATCGTGATGACCCCAAAATCCGGCAGGCCGGTCTTGGGACAGACGGAAGTAAACTCCGGATCGTCGACAATGATTTCGTAGCCGGGAAACTGGTTGGGCCAGGTTTCGATGGCGGGAAAATTGTGGTCCAGGCCGGCTTCGGCGTGGGCCCAAGTGTAGCGTGGTTTCCGCATAAGCCTATTGTAACCAGCCGTCGTAATCTTTCATGGCTCAGGATCGGGCCATGTATGCGGAGGTAGCGCCGATGCTACCAGCCATGGGAACGGACGGTTCTTCCGCCCAAGTCCCGCATCTAACTTCTAAAGACCTTAAGCTTCGCCTCAGCTATGCGGTGATACATTATTGATCGGCAAGATGGCATCGACTGCGAACAACATCGGGTTTCTTGGCCGGCATCGCTGGCTGGCGTGGGCAGCCGGGATTGCTGTCGCCGTGTTGTTGTTGGCCTCGTTCATGTCGCGGGACGAAGTGATTCCCATACGCGCCGCGACCGTGGAGCGCAGCACCATCCGCAGCGTGATTTCGACCAACGGCAAGGTGGAGCCGCTGCAGAGTTTTGAGGCTCACGCCCCGGTCGGGACCACGGTGAAGAAGCTGCTGGTTAAAGAAGGTGACCGGGTGAAGAAGGGGCAGCTCCTGGCGCAACTGGACGACGCCGACTCCAGGAGCCAGGCGGCGCGAGCTTTGGCCCAGGTGCGCGCTTCCCAGGCCGATATGAATGCTCTGCAGAACGGGGGCAATCGCGAAGAGGTGTTGACCCTCGATGCCCAACGGGTGAAATCGCGCAACGAGCGCGATACCGCGCAACGCAATCTCGAGGCTTTGCAGCGGCTGCAGCAGCAGGGCGCGGCGTCACCCGGCGAAGTGAAACAGGCGCAGGATCAGCTGGCGGGGGCGGAAGCGGACCTCGAACTGGTCCAGCAGAAACAGAAGGCGCGATATTCCCCGCCCGAGGTCGAGAAAGTGGAAGCCGAGAAGGCTCAGGCGCAAAGCGCGTATGCCGCAGCGGAAGATGTTCTCCGCCAGCTCAACATTCGCGCCCCTTTCGACGGCATTGTCTATTCCCTTCCCGTGCATCAGGGAGCTTACGTCAATCCCGGAGACCTGGTGCTGCAGGAGGCCGATCTGTCGAAGGTCCTGGTGCGCGCGTACGTAGATGAACCCGACGTCGGGCGCTTGGCGCGCGGACAGCAAATCGATCTTACCTGGGACGCGATTCCGGGACGGACCTGGCAGGGCTCGGTCAGCTCCATACCGTCTACGGTGAAGCTGCTAGGAACCCGGAACGTGGGGGAGACCACTTGCATCGTGGACAACCGGGACTTCAAGCTGTTGCCCAACATCAACGTGGGGGTAACGATTGTAACGGCGGAGCACCAGAATGCGCTGACCGTGCCCCGTGAAGCGGTTCATCTCAATGACGGTAAGACTTTCGTCTACCAGATTGTGAACGACGAACTGCAGCGCCGGGACATCCAAACAACGATTTCCAATCTGACGCAAGTCGAGGTCGCCAGCGGCATTACGGAAAAGGCGCTGGTGGCGCTGGCTTCGACCAACTCCAAGCCGTTACGCGAGGGCGTAGCGGTGAAGGTGGTTCGCTAGAGGTTTCACGAAATATGAAGTTATGGACACTCATCCTGGCGTTGGCTTTGTTCTCTGCCGCGGCCCTGGCGGCAGCGGATGATTCCGCTCCGGCGCTGCTGGCGGCGGGACGCGCTGACGATGCCATCACAACTTTGCACTCCAAAATCAACGCAGCGCCCAACGACGCGGAATCTTATAACCTGCTTTGCCGTGTTTATTTTTCCATGGGCGACTGGGACCGTGGCATTTCGGCCTGTGAAAAGGCAGTCGCGCTCGATCCCGGCAACAGCCGTTACCACATGTGGCTGGGGCGGATCTATGGCGAGAAGGCAGACGCCGCAAACTTCCTAAGCGCCGCCTCCCTGGCCAATAAAGTACGCAACGAGTTCGAAGCGGCAGTGCGGTTGGATCCGAACAACGTGGAGGCCCGCAGCGACTTGGGCGAGTTCTATCTGGAAGCGCCCGGAATCGTCGGTGGCGGACGCGACAAAGCCGAAGCCCAGGCCCGGGAGTTGGCCGCGCTCGATGCTGCCAAAGCCGACTATCTCAAGGGACGGATTGCCGAGAAAAAGAAAGACTTCGCAGCCGCGGAAAGAGAATACCGCGCCGCGATTGAAGCCAGCCACGGCAGCGCATTGACCTGGTTTAACCTGGGGTTGTTTTTCCGGCATCAGCAACGCTGGGAGGACATGGAGGACGCCATCCACCACGCGGTGTCGGCACAAGTGGATCGGCCGGAAATCATTATGGAGTCGGGAGAAGTGTTGCTGCGCAGTGGGCGCAATTTACCCGCCGCTGTCCAATATCTGCGGCGCTATCTGGCGTTGAATTCCAAAGTCGAAGAAGCGCCGGCATTCAAGGCCCACTACCTGCTGGGCACCGTCCTGGAGAAGCAAGGGGACAAGCAAGGAGCGGCCCAGGAGTATCGCGCCGCCTTGTCTCTGGCCAGGAATTTTTCGCGCGCCCAGGAAGCGCTGGACCGGCTGAACCGGTGAGCAGTCGGTGTTCCGCGGTCATTTACAATCCCATTTTCTACCCCGTCGAAATTCTTTTGAAGGTGAAGAGATGAACTCTGCCCCTGGCTGTGTTCCTCGTATTTGCGCTGTTTCGGTCATGTTGGTTCTCACTTTGCCCCGGCTGGCCGCCGAGCCTTTGCCCCTGAAGCGCGCGGTCGAACTGGCCCTGGCCCACAGCACCACGGCGGCGGCGGCCAATGCCGATCAGCAACGCGTCTTCGCTTCCTACCGCGAGGCGCGGAACCAATATATTCCGCAGTTTGTCCTGGGCTCGGGTCTGGGAAAATCCTGGGGATATCCCTTGAGCCTGGAGGGTTCGGCGCCCTCGATCGTCAATCTCAACACTCAATCCACCCTGATCAATCCGGCGCTGCGCGACTTTGTCCGTGCCGCCAAAACGGATTGGAACGCGGCTACCTTGCAGTCCAAAGATCAGCGCGGTCAGGTGATCCAGGACACGGTTCTCAGTTATGCGGAACTCAGTAAATGGGAAGCCCTGCTGGGGCATTTGCTGGAGGAGCACGCAGCCGCGATTCAAACCGAGCAAGATGTCAAGGAGCGGATCAAGGAGGGAGTGGATAGTCCGGTGATGCAGAGCAAGGCCCAGCTCAGCACTGCACGCTTACGCTTGCGACTGGCGGAAGCGCAAGGTGCCATCGACGTGATTCGCGACCGGCTGGCGCACCTGACCGGGCTCCCGGCCGGTTCCATTGAGATTGAGTCAGAGTCGATGCCACCCTTGCCGGAAGTGAAGCAGGAAGACGATCTCGCCGACCAGGCCGTGCAGACCAGTCCCGGCGTGCAGGCCGCGGAAAGCCGGGCGGCCGCCGAAAGTCTGCGGGCTCGCGGAGAACATCGCGCCATGTTGCCGTCCGTGGACTTTGCCGCGCAGTATGGCCTGCTGGCCACCTACAATAATTACCAGCAATTCTTCCAACCCGGCAGCTTTCAGCGGCACAACGCCACAGTCGGAGTGGTCATAAAACTTCCTCTCTTCAGTCCCACGCAGCGCGCCCGTGCCGAGGCCGCCGACGCCCTGGCCTTGAAGGCAAAGAAGGACGCGGAAACGGCCAAGAACCAGGTCTCGGAGGAGACTTTGAGACTACAACGTTCAGTGCAACAAATGTCCGCCGCCAAGGATGTTGCTGATCTTGAATTTCAGGTCGCGCAGTCGAATCTGGAATCGTTGAGAGTGCGCGTGGATGCGGGGAGCGCAGGCTGGCACGACGTCCAGGATGCGCGTGAGCAGGTCAATGAGCGTTACAATTCTTTACAAGACGCGAATTTTGAGCTGGAACGGGCCCGCATTACTCTGTTGCGCGCCACCGGCGAACTGGCAAGCTGGGTGGGCGTCGGCAACTGAGATGGAGGGCCGGCATAACTCTCGCTGGGGAAAGGACTTGGAGCATGTGGACGACCTGGCCGACGTACCTCGAATGTACCTAGGTTCCGGGTAAAATTCGCGCGAAGATGTTAATATAAGTTACTCACTACTATGCCTTTAAAAACACTCTTCCTGAATCCGCCATCGTTCGAAAATTTCGACGGTGGAGCTGGCTCGCGGTGGCCCGCCACGCGCGAGATCGAATCCTACTGGTACCCCGTTTGGCTGGCTTACCCGGCCGGGATGCTGGAAGGGGCGCGGCTGATTGATGCTCCTTCCCATCACATCTCCGCCGAAGAGACCATCCGGACGGCTAAGGACTACGAGTTTCTGGTCCTCTACACCAGCACTCCGGGTTTTCCGGGAGACATTGGTCTGGCGCAAGCCATCAAGAGCATCAACCCCAGCATCAAGATTGCCTTTGTCGGTCCCCATGTCACGGTTCTGCCCGAGCGGACCTTGAAGGATTGTGCGGCCATTGATTTCATCTGTCGCAAAGAATTTGATTACTCGGTGTTGGAATTCGCGCAGGGCAGGCCGCTGGAGGAAATCCTCGGCATTTCCTACCGGAAGGACGGAGTGGTTGTCCACAATCCCGATCGGCCCCAGATCCAGGACCTGGATGCTCTGCCCCACGTCACCGATGTGTACCATCGCGATCTGGATCCGCGGCGTTATACCGTGCCATTCCTGCTTTATCCCTATGTTTCGCTGTACACCACCCGGGGCTGCCCGGCGCAGTGCACCTTCTGCCTGTGGCCGCAAACTACCAGCGGTCATGCCTGGCGCAAGCGGTCGACCGATGATGTCGCGCGCGAAATGGCGACGGCCAAGGAATACTGGCCGTGGGTGAAGGAATTCTTTTTTGACGATGACACCTTCAACATTCAGAAGGCGCGAACGGTCGAGCTTTGCGCCAAGCTGAAGCCATTGAATCTCACCTGGTCGTGCACTTCCCGGGTCACCACCGACTACGAGACCCTGAAGGCGATGAAGGAAGCGGGTTGCAGGCTGCTGATTGTGGGCTATGAATCGGGCGACCAGCAGATCCTGAAGAACATCAAAAAGGGCGCGACCATCGAGCGCGCCCGCCAGTTCACCAAGGATTGCCACAAGCTGGGCCTGGTGGTGCACGGCGACTTTATTCTCGGCCTGCCCGGCGAGACCCGTGAAACCATCAACAACACCATTAACTTTGCCAAGGAACTGGACGTAGAGACGATCCAGGTTTCGGTGGCGCACGCTTATCCCGGCACCGAGCTTTACGATTACGCAGTGAAGAATGGTTTCATGGTGGCGGACACAAAGATGGTGGACGAGGGCGGTCACCAGCTGGCTCAGATCCAATATCCGGGTCTTCCGGCGGAAGAGATCATGGAGTCCGTGCACCGTTTTTATGATGAGTATTATTTCCGGCCCAAGGCCATCTATCGCATCTTAAAGAAGGCGGCCTTTAACAGCGGGGAGCGCGTCCGCTTGTACAAGGACGCCAAGAGCTTCCTGAAGCTCCGCGCGTCGCGCAACAAGTGGGTGAAGGACAAGCGTGAGCGAGGCGACTCCGCGACCGTGGCCGAGCCCGTGAAGGCCTAAAGAAAGACTGTGTGACGTTTCGTAAGTATCTGGTGCTGGCAGGGATAACCTTATTCGCGGCGATCGGTGACACGTTCCTCGCCCGCGGGATGAAGCAGGTCGGCAACATCTCCTTGCACGGCCTTCCGGACATCATTTTCACTCTCCTGAATCCCTGGGTCGCTCTGGGGATTTTCTTTTTGCTGGGTTTTTTCGCCGCCTACATGACTGCCCTGTCCTGGGCGGATCTGACCTACGTGCTGCCGGCCACATCGCTGGGCTACGTGCTGCTGGCCCTGATCGCCAAATTTTGTCTGCACGAACAGGTGAGCTCCACGCGCTGGCTGGGGATTGTCCTCATTTCGGCAGGGGTAGGGTTCGTAACGCAAGGCCCGGCCTTGACCCACCATCCCCATCATGAACGGCCGGGCATGGAGACGGTTGGTACGAGGGCGGAACCATGAAACCGGCATACACCTGGGGCGCCATCATGGCGGTGGTGCTGTCCTCCGCCGCCGGAGATGTATTGCTGTCGCGCGCCATGAAAAAAGTGGGCGATGTCGGAGAACTCTGGCACCGCGTCGGACTGCTGACGGTGGCGGGGCGAATCCTGCGGCGCCCCAGCTTTTTGTTGGGTATCGCGATGATGGCGGTGGCGTTTTTCAGCTTGCTGTTCGCCCTGTCCTGGGCGGACGTGAGCCTGGTGGCTCCCGCTTCCGCCTCCCTTACGTTCGTGGCGAATGCCGTGGCGGCAAAGATTTTCCTGCACGAACGCGTGGATCGCCGCCGCTGGATCGCCGCCCTGCTGGTAGCGGGCGGCGTGGTGTTGCTCGCGGCTTAATCCCAACTCACCCACCCAGACCGCTTGCCAGGAACCCCTCAGAAGTAGCCGGCGCAAGGAACCCTCTTGTCCGGATTCGATCGACGCGGTCAGAGAAGCGTTCCACCCTGCCGAATTACTTAAGTCCCATTACGAAGGTTACTTTTGTACGGCGCGGACACTGTAGACAATAGACCTCAAGGTCGATGTAATGGCGGCCTAAAGTGTTGATAACACGCATCGTTAGAAAGCGAGCCAGTACAACTTCAAAGGGCTTTAGCGATTCTTAATACCTGGGCCCAACAATGGCTCAGGGACCAGGGGACGGCTTGTTGAATTTGAATTCATTTCCGCACCGACAGCCCGGGATAGCGCGGATTTTGAGCGGGCGCCTGACCGCGGGAATTGTGTTGTCGCTTGCCTTCTTTCTGGCAGGCCTGGCCTCTCCTTGCGCGTACGGCGACGTGGGAGTGGTCCTCAACGAATCATTGGACACCAGCGTGGCCCGCATCACAGGCTCCGGACATAGCGCCGTTTACTTTTCACGTATCTGTCCCGAAACTCCGGTAAAGCTCAGGCTGTGCCAACCAGGAGAGCAGGGCTCGGTAATGAGCAATTACACCACCCTGGGCGAAGACCAGCCCTTTGAATGGAATGTCGTGCCCCTCAGCGTGTACCTGTACGGGGTGGAGAATCCGCGGTACCGGCCTATTTTCGGATCGCAAAAGATCAAGCACGTGCTCGAAGAGAGATACCGTGAGAAATACCTGTCCGAGTACTGCGCCAGCGAGTCCTGCCAGACCAGCAATAAGGCGGAATGGCGGGAGATGGTAGGCGCCACTCTCTCCCGAAGTATGTATGTGTTCGTGGTGAGAACTACAGTGGAGCAGGATCTCGCCCTGATCGAACAATTCAATTCTCTTCCCAACCAGAACCACTTTAACGGCATGACCCGGAATTGCGCCGATTTCACGCGGCGTGTGATCAACACGTATTTTCCCAATGCCACCGGGCCCGACTACATCAACGACTTCGGCATGACCAGTCCCAAGGCGATTGCGCGTTCTTTCACCCGCTATGCGCACCAGCATCCGGAGGCCGATTTCAGGGTGCTTCACTTTGCCCAGATACCCGGGACCATCAAGCGCAGCAGCGAATGCCGCGGGGGAACCGAACAGCTGGTTCGTTCCAAGAAGCTGCTGGTCCCCATGCTGCTTTTTGCCGACCACGTGCTGCCCTTCATAGCCGCGTCCTACCTGCTCACCGGACGCTTCAACCCGCAACGTGAACTGGAGAAGCACCCGACGATCGAGGCCACGGAGGCCGGTTATCAGATAAAGCTCGCCAAGGCTGAGAACGACGGCGCACGCCTAGAAAATCTCGAGGCCGACAAGAACCAACAGCGTGCCAGGATGGTGGGGACGCCCGAGGAATGGAAACAATATCGCGCCGCCTTCGCCTCCATGGCCGCGGAATCCACCGGGGAGCAAGGCATCCGTGTGGGAGGGCCGTTGAAAATGAGCGGCTCGCTGAAGAAGTTCTTCCGCCAACTGGACGAGGCTGGGACCCCGGTAGCGGACCGCAATGGTGAACTGTGGATGGAATTCCCCGATGGCAAGGATGCTTCGCGGATCGGCCTCAGCGCTAACAATGTTTTCAGTGCGGGCACCGATTCGGATTTGGCCTACGAATTGGTCCTCGCCCGGGTCGAGCATGTCCTGAAAAGTCCGAAGCATAGCCGCGAGAGCATGGTGGAATTCAAGAAAGACTGGAACCTGCTGCAGTCGGCTCGTTGGAGCCGAGCCAGCGCCGTGGCCAGGGTCGCCCCGCCCGACGCCAGCGGCGGCGAGCGTGCTCCGTCGGGCACCGAATAATCGGGCGCGGCGCTTCAGGCGCAAATTAGTTCTCATCTGCTGCAAACTTATTCTCCGCCGCCCGAATCCGCTTTTCAATATTTCGTCTCTCCTCCGCCCGTTTTTCTTGTTATGATTTCCTTTCTGTCATGCGCTGTACGCGTACCTTCGTCCGGCTGGTCTTTCTGTTCCTCTCGTTTGTTCTGGCCTTTGGAGAACCGGGAGCACCGGCACCGGTCACTCCGCTGGTGAATCATGCCGCTCCACGCGCCATCGTCATCGGTTTTGTCGGCGGTTTCGTCAGGCATGATGCCCGCGCGCACAGCACGGTGCAGGTGGTGGAACACCTGCGCAATGAATATCGCGAGGGAGTATACGTACAAAGTTTCGAAAACCGCCATCGTGACCAGGCCTACAAGGAAATTCTGCGCCGCCTGGACGGGAACAATGACGGAACGCTCTCGGCGGAAGAAAAACACAATGCCCGCATCGTCATTTTTGGACACAGCTGGGGCGCGTCTGAGACCGTGACCCTGGCGCGAAAGCTGGAAAAAGAGGGCATCCCCGTGCTGCTCACCATTCAGGTGGATAGCGTCTCCAAAATCGGCCAGAATGATGCGGTCATTCCCCCGAACGTAGGCCAGGCAGTCAACTTCTACCAGCCCGACGGAATTGTGCACGGACGAAGCCAGATCCGAGCGGCGGATCCGGCGCGGACAGAAATCCTGGGAAACTTTCGGTACGACTACAGCGCCCATCCCATCACTTGCGAAGGCTATCCCTGGTTTGACCGGATCCTGGTGAAGTCGCACACGGAAATCGAGTGCGACCCCAAGGTCTGGAGCCAGGTGGAATCGTTGATTTACCAGAAATTGTCGCCCGAAACCCACGCCACCGCCGCGCGATAATCACGCCACTCCATTATCCGTCTTCCACTCCGGCACCCGCGCGCGCTCCGGGGTCACGTTTGCGGGGCCACGCTCGCAGCGAAGCGACGTCGAACAGCCGCGAAGCGGCGCAAAGAATCTAGAACGGCGTAAGCCGTGGGTGAAGAGCGGCCAACCCGCAGAGCCCCGAAGGGGCGGAAGAAACAGAGCCTCCGAGACAGGACCGGTAGCCACGCGAGACTTTCTTTCTTTCGCCCCTTCGGGGCTCGGTCTCGCTCGGCGTCCAAACCCACGGCTTACGCCGTGGGCTCTATTCTTTGCTTCGGCTCCACTTTTTGCTTCGCTTCCCGCCTAACCGAATAGGCGCATGAATCCCGACGGGGGCAGGTCCGGTACCAGAAAAGCGGCGTCGCGGCGGCCCGCGACCCGAGCGACGCATTGGGCGGCCACGTAGCCGCTGCGGACCGCGCCTTCCATCGTGGCCGGCCATCCCGTGGCAGTCCAGTCTCCAGCCAAAAAGATGCGGGGCCAGACGGTTTCCGGACTGGGCCGGTGCGATTCGATCCCAGGGCGCGGCGAGTAGGTGGCGTGGACTTCCTTGATCACCGTCGATTTCAGCAGGTTCGCGGCGCGTGCACCAGGAAAAAACTCGCGCAATTCAGAGAGAGCCAGGTCAATAATTTCCTGGCGAGATTTCTCGACCAGAGCCTTCGAGGAGCTGACCACCAGCTCAATATAACTATTATTCTCCGTGCCGGCATCTCGGCGGCTGGCGCTCGGGCAGCCTCGCCCCGCGCTGGCGCACGGAGTCGCCAGCAGCTTCGACTTATGGAACATCCACTGAATGGTGCGGTCAAGCAACACGGCGTGATCAAGGTCGGTGATCTGGCGATCGAACCAGAGGTGGATGCCGGTGATGGGTGAAGTTTCGAAGCGGCTGAGAGTCTGTCGCAACGGCTCGGCCGCCGTAGTGTCTGGCAGCATGCGGGACAGCACGTCGAACGGCACGGCCGGAATCAGGAAATCGAAGCTCTCTTCGCCGCCGGGCAGAAGCAGCTTCACGTCGGCAAACTCAGCCCGGAACGATTCCGCATTGGCGCGGAATCGGACCTCCCCTCCGCGCGCGGTAATGTAATCGCCGGCCCGGTTGTAGAGCTCGGTGAGGGGAACGGTAGGCACACCCATCCGGCCGGCAGCGCGCGATTTCAGGAATGACTCGCGCATCACCTGGGCCGCGTAGGGTACCGAAATCAGATCAATTTCCTCATTAAGCGCGCTGACCAGAACGGTTTTCCAGAAACGGTCGATGGCGCGCTCCGTCTGCCGGTGGCGGCGCAACCATTGCAGGAAGGATTCGCCGGTATCGTGGGGCGCGACGGGCGTCAGGGCGGCCAGGCCAGCGGCGATGGAAAGCTTGTCGGGCAGGCTCAGGCATGCGGCACGCAGAAAGGCCGGCGCGGTGTGCAGAGGAGCCGGCACGGAGGCGGTCGGTCCAATCACCGAAGCCCGGCCCCCTGGCTCGAGAAAAGTCATCCGTTCATACCAGCGAATCTGGTCCTGCACTCCGATGCGCCGGTAAAACTCGATCAGATTGGTGCAGCAACCCAGAAGCACGTGCTGGCAGTTGTCTACTACTTCACCGGTGCCAGGGTGCTGGTACGAGGATGCCCGGCCACCCAGGTAGGGCCGCCGCTCAAACAGGGTGACCTGGAAGCCAGTTTCCGCCAAGGCGGTTCCGGCGGCCAGTCCCGCAAGCCCCCCTCCCACCACCGCTACTCTTGGAGATTGTGTCCGGCGCTCCGTCATCAAGCCAGGCGTTTCGCCAAACCCTTTCCCAGGATGATGACCTTTTCTCGAACCGTGAGGCCGATCTTCTTGCTGAAGACGTCATACTTGCGGTCCGCGATTTTCTCCAGCAGGCGGCGGTAAATGCTTACCAGGACCCAAAGCGCAGGTTGGCTGTCCTCGTCGATGAGCAGCATCAAGTCTCTGGCGGCGAGGTAATATTCCCGGGCCCGGTCCGCCTCAGCCGCCAGCAGCCAACGCAGCCGCTCGGGAATCGCAGCTTGCCGCAATTCCGAGGGCGCAATCTTGAAGCGGTCGAGGTCTTCGGCGGGAAGATAAATTCTTCCCATGGCGGCGTCTTCCTGAATGTCCCGGATGATATTGGTGAGCTGAAAAGCCAGGCCCAGGTTCTCCGCCAATTGTTCCGCTGCAGGATCGCGATACCCAAATATGCGGATGCACACCAGACCGACAACCGACGCGACCCGGTAGCAGTACTGGCGGAGATCGCTGAAGGTGCGGTAGAGGACTTGAAGTTCAGCGGTTGCATCGGGGCCGGCGCTGTCCTGAATGTCCATCCCGGTGCCGTAGGCCAACTGGTCGAGCAGGTCGACGGGAATCTTGTAGATTCGCCGCGTGTCGGTCAGGGCAAGCAGCACCGGGTCATCGGTGGGGTGACCCGAGTCGGCACGGTGAAATGCCTCCAACCAGGCGTCGAGCCGTTGTCTCCTTTCATAAGCCGGCGTCTTGAAGTCGTCTGCGATGTCATCGCAGCGCCGCATGTAGGCGTATACCGCGCACAGGGCCTGACGCTTGGCGGCGGGCAGAACCAGAAAGGCGTAATAGAAATTCCTGGCCGCCGAGCGCGTAATGCTGCGGCATACGGAGTACGCGACCGCGATTTGCGAAGGGGTCGGAGAAAATGGAGCGGACATGGGCTGCACGGCTGCGCTCATACCCGTTTCCCCAGCAGCTTCCCCAGCCCGGCCCGGGCCAGCAGCGCCAGTTTGCGGGTCTTGGAAATGGTGGGGCGCCGGCCCAGCACGGCATGTCCCTGGCGCTCGATGGCGTTCAGAATTTCCTGCCCGCCGCGGATGAACAGCTCGATGTCCACAGCCAGTTCCCGATCAACCTGTTCCGCCAGCGGCCAGCCTCGCTCGAACCACTGGCGCGCGCGTTCCACCTCGAATCGCATCATCCGGCAAAACGACGCAGTGTTGTGCGCCGCCGAAATATCGCCCTCCGTCACCTGATAGCCGCGAACGTCCTCGAGCGGAAGATAGATTCGCCCCTTGGCATAGTCGGCGCTTACATCCTGCCAGAAATTCGCCAATTGCAGCGCGGTGCAGGTGAAATCGGAAAGCGCCTGACGTTCGGCATCGCGATGCCCGCAGAGATAGAGAACGAGGTGGCCCACCGGATTCGCGGAGTAACGGCAGTAGCCCAGCAGGTCTTGAAAGGTCTCATAGCGGTTGATCGTCTGGTCCTGGCGAAAGGCTTTCAGCAGATCGTCGAAAGGCTGTTGGGGAATATCAAACTGGTGGATGGTCTGTTCCAGAGCGACGAAAACCGGGTGGCGCGGATTGCCGGCATAACAGGCATCGAGTTCGGCCTGCCACTGTTCGAGCAGCTCCAGGGACGCGAGGGGGTCGCCGACCTCATCGCCCAGGTCGTCTGAAATCCGGCAGTAGGCGTAGACATTGAAAAAGTGCTGGCGCAGCCGCTCGGGCAGGAACCAGGTGGCCACGGAAAAATTCTCGTAATGACCGCGGGCCAAGCGGCGGCAATATTCCTGGGCTTCCGCTCTCGCCGGCGCTTGCTCAGGGATGGCGTATTCCGGAGGAAGCCGGTCCCAGCCCAAGGGAATGGGCGCGATACGGGAGCCGGTGCTGGCGATGGTTAACATGGTCAGTTTCGTCCCCCGATAGTGTGAAAGTGCTCATCGTCAACGCGGGACGTCCCAGCCGAAGCCTGCAGAAGACCTGCGCAGAGACTTGGGCAGCCACGTCTCGCAACCTCTCCAGGCCGTCGAACGCCGCCTCAGTGACCAGGAATGATTGCCGTCTTGATATCACCGTTACGGTTCAGCATGTGGCGGAGAACTTGCTGCAGCCGCGATAGTGGCGCTTCTCCAGTGATGTAGTCGGTAGAGCGAATCTTTTTTTCCGCGATCAGGGCGAAAGCCTTACGCACCGTTTCCGGCGTGTGATGGAACGTGGCCTTCAGCGTAACTTCTGAATAGTGCAGGCGGTCGCTATCGAGCTGGACCTTGGTGCCGCTGGCGCATCCGCCAAAGAAGTTGACAGTGCCGCCCTTCCGGACCATATCAATGGCCCACTCCCAAGCTTCGGGCCGGCCCACGGCTTCGACCACAACATCGCTGCCACGCTTTTCGGGGGAGATCAGGCGCACCGCTTCCACCGCGTCTTTCACCTTCGTAATCTGCACCACTTCGTGCGCCCCCATGCGCTTGGCGGCCGCCACCTGGGAATCGCGTTTGACTACGGAAATGACGTTGCATCCGGTGGCCTTCGCAACCTGCACGAACATCAGGCCGATAGGCCCGCCGCCGATCACGGTGACGGTGTCGCCGATCTCGACCTTGGTCTCGTGCAGCCCGCGCAGCACGCATGCCAGGGGCTCCACCATGGCCGCCTCTTCGTAGGTGACATCGGCGGGAACCGCCAGCATGTTGGTTTCAACGATGCGCCGCGGAATGCGAATGTACTCGGCGTAAGCGCCGTTGTTGAACAAGAGGTCTTCGCAGAGGTTTTCCTGGTGCTTGGAACAGTAGAAGCACATCTGGCAGGGTGCTGAGTTCAGCGCCACCACCCGCATGCCCTTCTTGAAGCCACGCACACCGTGCCCGACTTCTTCGATGACCCCGGCCAATTCGTGTCCAAACAGTGCCGGCGGGACAATCATGCGCGCATGGTAGCCACGCTGGTAGACCTTCAGATCGGTACCGCAGGTCAGTGCGACCTGCACTTTAACCAGCACTTCCCCGTCGCCTACGCGAGGAATGGGCACTCGTTCAATTTTTACGTCCTCTTTGCCATAGAGGACAGCTGCTGTCATCTTTCCGTTCACGCTCGTATTCCTTCCCACGAGCTGCCCGGTTGAATCGCTATCTTCATAGAATCGGGTTGGGGATGGGCAGCCAGGTTCAGAGCTTCAACGCTGCTTGACAAGGAGAATCGGTGACTGATCAAGCGTTCGAGATCCATTTCGCGGTTCATAACAAACTGCACCGAAGCTTCTTGCAGATCGACCGAAGCGCTATACGACCCCAACAGGGTTTTTTCATCGACGCAAACCGCTCCGGGGTCGAAGGCGGTCTCTCCGTGAACCGTCTGCGCGAACAGCAAGACCCGGCCTCCGGGACGCACCGCATCCATCGCAGTCCGAATCAAACCATTCCCCCCGACCGCCAGGATGGCGGCATCTGCGCCGCGTCCTTCGGTCTGCTCACGCACCGCTCCTACGACATCGGTACGCGAGGCATCAATGCTGTTCCCCAAGCCATAATTTGTAGATATTGTAAGCCTCTGTGGATACAAATCGGAAGTGACTACCCGGGAGCCTTCCCGTTTGGCCAATACACTCAATATGATACCGATGGGACCTTGACCTATCACTACAACCGTCTCTCCGGGCTGCAAATCCAGTCTTTCAATCCCTTTCATGCAGGTGTTGACGGGTTCGACAAAACACGCCTGCGCGAAGGAAACATGGTCGGGGATGCGAACCGTGCCCCGCCGTGCAATCCAGTCCATGACCCGGACATATTCGGCAAAGCCGCCGCCCGAGGGCTCGAAGCCGGCTGTGCATCCGACCTTCTTGTAAGTCTCGCACTGGGCGAATGTCTTGTGGCGGCAGTAGAAGCAGTCGCCGCATGGAATGTGATGAAACACGACTACCCGGTCGCCGGCCTGAAAGTCGCGTACACCCGCGCCCACGGCGGCAATCACGCCCGCAGTCTCGTGACCAAAGATCCGCGGCGCGGAATGCGAGCCGGTGGCAATTTTCTTGAGATCAGTGCCGCAGATTCCGCAGGTGTGCACCCGCAGGAGCAATTCGCCGGATCCGATCTGGGGCACCGGGACGGTCTCCAGGCGGACGTCGTTCACGCCGCGATAGACGGCAGCCAGCATGGTGGCAGGAATGGCCTGCTTGTTTTCTTCGATTGCGAGTTCTCCAGCTGTGGCCATAGTCGAATGTGAACGTCCTGCTCTTAACTCTGATTCCGCCCCCCTGAACTTGGATGCAAGCCCGGCTCCGGGTCCGCTAAATCTTCAGGTTCCTGGTTATATTGCTCTAACCATTGGCAAAGCGCAGCCGCTGCCTTATTGCTATTTTTGGCCAGCCGCAGCACCCGCAGCCAAAGCCAGGGGCGGAGCGCCACGTAGCCGGCAAAGGCCGAGGCGCGAAACTGCCCAGCGCCGGTGACGAATCGGCCGAGTGGCGGCATTTCAAAATCGGCTTCGTCGGAAATCGTTTTGAGCCCGACGAAGGTGATGTCGTGCGCCTGCGCGCCGCGCGCCACGGCAGCCGCTTCCATATCCACCGCGTGCGCCCAGTATGCTTCCGCCAATTTAGCTTTCTGCTGGACGCCGACCGGCTGGTCAACACTGACCAGCACCCAATGCCCCACTGCGGCTTCGACCCGGCTCCCGTCTTTAGCGTCGATAACGCAGACCGGAGTCAGCACCGTGCCCACCTTCAGCGTGGAATCAAGCGCTCCGGCGAAGCCGACAGACTGCACCAGAGCCGGTGCATACAGATTGATGATGGCTTCAGTCGCTCGCCGGGCCGCTTCCGGCCCGATGCCGCCGCAAACCAGCACGGCGCGTTCGTTCTCAAAAAACCTGTACTTGCGGCCGTCGTATTCACGTTCGACTGGCTTCCAGTGCTTGATCAGCGGGCGCACTTCGCGCTCCAGGGCAGCTACGATCGCGATTTTGGCGGTATTCGGCAACGTTACTCCCTGCGCAGCCTTTGGCGATCAGTCATGCCCGGGCGCTTGCTGTCGACTCTCCCACAAATACCACGCACTCGTTGGGATCTCCGATATGGAATTCGGTCATTCCATACTCCCGGTCAAACAAATCCCGTATTCGGTAGCGGTCCTTGAATGTCTTCACATGCTCCCACAGCGCCTGGATGCCGGAAACCTCGATGTACACCTCGGTGTGTCCTCGCACGCACTTCATGACTTCTTCGGACGCAGCCTTCATGAAGTGAATGGTCTGGCCATCTCGTGCCACGATCGAATACCCCGGCAATTTCATCGTCGGCGTGAACCCGAGCACGTTTTGATAAAACGCAACGGTCTCGTCCATGTCCGCCACCGCCAGCATCGGGCTAATCCGCTTCGCGATCGTGGGAGTACTCACTTTCTTGACCTCAACTGGCTTCGGAACCTCAGGCATATCCGTTCGCCTGAAACCACTGGACCGCCCGGCGCAGGGCGTCATCCACCGGCACCGTTTTCCATCCCAGATCGCGCTCCGCCTTGCTTGAAGACACGAACATTTTCTTTCGTCCCATGCGGACAGCGTCAATCGTGGCGCGAGGTTCGCGATTAAGGATGTGTCCTGTAACCACCTGATCGACCACGCCGGTCGCCAGGGCGACCACGTAGGGAACTTTTATCTTCGGCGAGGGCAGTCCGGTAATAACCGCGAGCTTGTCGAGAATCTGCTTCAGGGTGAGGTTCTCGCCACCCAGGATGTAACGTTCCCCGCTTCTTCCCTTTTCCAGCGCGGTCACGTGACCCTTGGCACACTCGGCCACATCCACGAGATTCAGTCCGGTATCCACGTAAGCGGGAAACTTCTTCTTGAGAAAATCCACGACGATTCGCCCGGTTGGCGTCGGCTTGATGTCGCGCTCGCCCACCGGAGTCGTCGGATTTACTACCACCACATCCATTCCTGATCTCCCCGCGTCGATCGCGATCTGTTCCGCCATGAATTTCGACCGCTTATACGGGCCAATCATATTGCCCAGGGAAACCGGGGACTCCTCGTTGGCCAGGTGGCCATTCGATTGAAATCCCATGGTCGCAACGCTCGAGGTGCACACTACCCGGCGCACCTTGCTTTCCCGCGCCGCTCCCAGAATCGCCTTTGTGCCTTCAACGTTCGAGCGGTACATTTCTTGCGGATCGCGGACCCAGAGCCGATAGTCGGCCGCGACATGAAATACCACATCGCATCCCGCCACGGCCTTCTTCAGGGACGCGGCCTCGCGCAGGTCGCCAATCACTTGTTCGGCCTGCAAGTCCTGAATGTTCCGGAGATTGCTGCCGGAACGGACCAGGAGCCGAAGGTCCGCGCCTTGCGCGGCCAGAGCGCGGGCCACATGACTGCCCACAAATCCCGTCGCGCCGGTGACGAAGGCCAGCATTTGGCATTTTGCACTTGGCAATTGGCCCAAAGCGTTGCGCCTTCGACGTGCAAGGCTAAATGCCAAGAGCCCATTGCCAACTGCTAAGCACTGCTTCTCTCCGCCATCACTTTCTTGTACGTGGTCAGCGCGATCAGTGGGAAGTATTGCCGGTACATGTGGTACATCAGATAGAACACGCGCGGGAAACCGGTGCCGGTGTAGTTGGGCTCGTCCCAGGAGCCGTCTTTCTTTTGCGCCCGCAGCAGGTAGGCAATGCCTCGAACCACGCAATCGCTGCGCGTGTCATGAGCGGCCAGCAACCCCATAATCGCCCACGCGGTCTGCGACGGCGTACTGGGGCCGACTCCCTTGGTATTGGGATCGTCGTACGAACCGCAAGTCTCTCCCCATCCGCCATCCGGGTTTTGTACCATGCGCAGCCACTCCGCGGCCTGCTGCACATAGGGTTCGTGATGATCGATTTCCATGGCCTCCAGGCCGCGAAGTACCAGCATGGTGCCGTAGATATAGTTGACGCCCCAACGTCCGAACCAGGAACCATCAGGTTCCTGTTCCGCGCGGATAAACTTGAGCGCCTTCTGCACCGCAGGGTGACTCTTGTCGTATCCGTAAGTCGCCAGCATCTCCAGGATGCGGCCCGTGATGTCGACCGTCGCCGGATCGAGCATGGCGTTATGGTCGGCAAAGGGCACGTACTGAAAGACCATGCGGTCGTTGTTCTTGTCGAATGAAGCCCAGCCTCCATTGCGGCACTGCATGGAGAGTATCCAGTCAATGGCTCGCTGCACCGACTCGCGCTGATAGCGCCCGTTGGGGTGCTCCACATGGCCTAGACCCAGGCAGACCATGGCGCTGTCGTCCACGTCGGGGTAGAACTCGTTGTTGAATTCGAAATACCACCCGCCGGGCTGGCCGACTTTGTTCTTTACTTTCCAATCGCCGGCCACGCGTACCTGCTTCTGCAGGATCCAGTCGGCGCATTTGATCATGCGGGGATCGCTGGCCGGAACTCCGCTCTCGCCCAGCGCGAACAACGCGTAGGCGGTGTCCCATACCGGCGACTTGCAGGGCTGCATGCGGAAAGTGTCGTTCTCCTCGATGCCCAGTTTTTCGAACTCATCCATGGCGCGAATCACCTGGGGATCGTCCACGGAATAACCCAGGCAGCGCAAGGCGATAATCGAATTCATCATGGAGGGGAAGATGGCGCCCAAGCCATCGCTCATCTCGAAGTGTTCCAGCATCCATTTCTCCGCGACCTTCAATGCCACCGAACGCAGCGGCCGGATGTGCACCAGCTCAAACCAGTGAGTCAAACGGTCGAGGGATAGAAAAAAATTGCGCCATGAAAACAGATTCTTGTCCCAGCGCAAACGCAGGCGCGACCGGTCGCGACCGCCCACAAACAACTCTTCGACGCCCAACTCCTCGGGGAGCTTCTTAAACGGTTTCTTGGCGTAGCAAATCGACAGCGGCACCAGAATGGCGCGGGACCATGAAGAAATCTCGTAGATGTTGAACCAGAACCATTTGGGGAACAGGACGATCTCCGGAGGAATGGCGGGGACGGCGTCGTAGTCGTACTGCCCGAAAAAGCAGAGATAGATCTTGGTAAAGGTATTGACCTCGGTAACGCCGCCCATTTCCAAAATCTTTTTGCGGGCACGCACCAGGTCGGGGTGCTCGGCGGCATAGCCCGCCAGCTTCAATCCGAAATAGCACTTGACCGAAGCGCTGATATTGGATGGGCCGCGGAAGTAGATGCCCCATCCACCGTCCTCATTCTGGTGCTGCAAAATGTAGCGCGCAGCTTTCGCCATCCGCTCGGGATTGCCCGTCCCCAGCAGCACATGCAACACGATGTAATCCGCTTCGAGCGTGGCATCGGCTTCTAATTCACCACACCAGTAGCCTTCTTCATGCTGCTCGGAAAACAGGCAGTTGCGCGCGCCATCGATGGCTGCGGCCACCCGGCTGGCAAGATCGTCAATTTTTCCGAAACGCATCTGCGGCGCAGAGGCGGGAGACAGGGAGGAGGAGGTATCTTCCATAATTTGCGATTGCTACTCCACCGCCGCCCCACTGGGCGCGGCGGCAATAGCTTCCACGATTTCAGGAGGCAAGCCGAACCTCACGTTCTCCGGCATGACCTCGACTTCCTGCACGTTGGCGAAGCCTTCGGTACCCAGAAATTTCACGACTTCCTCGACCAGGCATTCCGGGGCGGAAGCGCCCGCGGTCAGCGCGATCGTCTTCACGCCCTCCAGCCATTCCGGCCGGATATTGCGGAAGCTGTCTATTAGATGCGATCCCGTGCCCAGGTTGCGGGCAACTTCCACCAGGCGATTGGAATTGGAACTGTTGTCCGAGCCCACCACCAGCAGCAGGTCCGCGTCTGAAGCGACATGTTTTACCGCCACCTGTCTGTTTTCAGTGGCATAACAGATATCCTGTGCCGCCGGTCCCTTGATGTTGGGAAAGCGCTGGCGCAGCGCGGCAATGATGTCCCGGGTCTCATCCAGGCTCAAAGTGGTCTGGGTCAGGTAAGCCACACGGCTGGGGTCAGCCACGGTCAGCGAAGCCACTTCGTCCGGCGAGCCCACAACCTGGGTCACGACCGGCGCCTCACCCAGCGTTCCGATGACCTCATCATGGTCGCGGTGACCGATCAGGATCAGCGAATAGCCCTCTTTGGCGAACTTAACGGCTTCCACGTGGACTTTGGTGACCAAGGGACAGGTCGCATCGATTACACGCAATCCCCGGTGTTCGCTGGCCTCGCGCACTTCAGGCGAGACTCCGTGGGCACTGTAGATCACGCGCTCCCCGTTTGGGACTTCTTCCACGCTGTCCACGAAAATCGCGCCTTTGCTCTGCAATTCCTCAACCACGAAGCGGGTGTGGACGATCTCCTTGCGGACATAAATCGGTGGACCGAAGGCGTCGAGGGCGATGCGAACAATATCAATGGCCCGCACCACGCCCGCACAGAAGCCGCGGGGTTTGAGCAAAAGCAACGTCTTTTCGTCCGACTTTGGGGCCATAATCTGCCTTTTAGGGTACACGTTCCCTACGGGTAGTTAGCTATTAGACTATCGGAGAAGTACACAGTTGGTCAACGTAAGCCGTAGAAAGGCCTAGGATTAGCAGCGATTGGAGAATTTGGGACTGCGAACGGCGTCGGGGCAGTACAGCTCTACCAAAGTCGCTTGATATCGTACTCATCCAGAACGCGATCTGCGCTCAGAATTGGTAAGTGCATGGCTTGGGCCTGCGCCACCAGCAATCGATCAAAAGGATCGCGATGATGCAACGGAAGCAGTCCCGCCGTTGCCGCATGTTCGATGCTAATGGGCAGCTCTGCAAATCCTTCTTCCATCACGTGGTTTCTCAGCTCCACCGCCAGACCCAGGGCATCTATTTTCCCGAGATTGACCTTGATCGCGAGTTCCCAGGCTGTCGCCGCGGAAACCAGTACGGTGTTCTTTGGGCTGGCGATGAGCGAAACAGCCCGTCGCGAAAGCTTCGTGGCGTCGCTAAACCACCAGAAAAGCGCGTGGGTATCGATCAGGACTTTCATTCAGTGGGCCGACTATTCAAAGCCCAGGTCGGACATCTCCTGGTCCGTGAGCGGATCAAAAGCACCGGGTTTGCAGGAGATTTGACCCGCGAGCTTGCCTGGAACCCGTTTGCCGCCCGTCGAGCCTATGGCCACGAGTTTCACAACTGGCTGCTTGCCCCGAGCAATCACAATTTCCTCACCCCGGCACACGAGTTCGATCAGCTTCGAGAGCTGGGTCTTGGCTTTATGGATGGTGATGGTTTTCATGGTTAGCTAACCTATGTTAGCTAATACGCAAAGTGTTTTCAAATGGAGGCGAAGCATCGAGGGCTCGGGCTGGCTGGCCGACCTTCTTAGAGACGCCTGTTTGCGTCAACTGGGCAGGGTCCCAGTGTAACTTCCTGCTTCTTGTGCAGCACCCCCGTGCGGTCCCAGTCACGCCTTGACTGCCAGTGGAGTCGTGCTACTATTTGCGGCAGCCACTCCGTCATGGGAAATGGGTAAGGCTGATTAGCCTGTCCCCACGCCGCTGAACAGCGGAAAGCCAGTGCGCGGCCAGAAGCGCAAGGGTGTGGAGAAGAAGACATGACTGAGCAAGAGTTCGTCGATCGCTGGTGGAAAGACAAGTTCCCTGGCGCCAATCCTCCCACCGGCGCCAGCCCGATTACCCTCACCGACGCACTAGACCTGCTAATCCATTTTTGCAAAACCGTCGATACGAAGGGGGCGAAGAGAGCCAAGGGAACACACTTTCTCGAGGGCTGGTGGCAGCGACGATTTTCTACCGCCAACCCTCTCGAGTGGGACACTTTCATGACTCTGGCAGACGCTGAGAATCTTCTAATCCAATATCGCGAATCAGCCGACGCTTTTTGGCCCGCCGCAATACGCAAGGCGAGCTGAAGCGAATTCACCGCGCGGTCCTTCGTTTAGTCGACCTCCGAAACGGCAGAACTACTGCAAGGTGGTACCAGCGGGGAGGGCGCTTTCACTTGGGAGTATGCCGATCTTTGGCGAACAAAGGGCGCAAACTGGTGAGAACGCCTGTTCTGAACACCTGCGCGAATTTGGGGGCAGAAGTTGCTACGATATCTCTACTTAAGTTGAGGTCTGTATGAGAGGCCATTGCTTACTTACGCTTGTGTTCTTTGGAACCCTTGCTGCATCTGCACAGGACTGGCAGGCCTGCAAACCCCGAGGAGATTACTCATTCAACGATGTGAAGGCCGCGGTGCATCGGGTGACGAGTTCTCGGATTTATTCGAGCTGGGACGAGAAGACGTTCAACCGCTCCGGCGATCTCGTAGCAGTTGCAGTTCTGAAAACACTGGATGATTCGGAGATGGCATCTTCAGAGAATGCCAAAGACGTACTGCTGATACTTCGCAGCGCGTTCGCCTGTCCCGACCGTTGCGTCAAAGTGACAGATGACCGCCGTCCTCGGATGACATTGCTTTTGCTGGAACACCTGAATGAAGTCACTCGGGGAAAAATGCAGGCGGATATTGAAGAAGCGAAGCAGTTCGTCTTACAGCAGGAGAGAAAGGCGAACTGAACTTCATTCGTGTCTGACTCCGTTGGTGAAAAATCGCGATTACACTCGCAACCAAGGCTATTCTGGATTTAAGAGACAGGTAAGGAGTTCCTTTGATCAGAGTGGACTATTCCCAACACCATCCTTCTCCGACGTCTCCGCTCTCTAGGCATTGGTCTTCAGCATCTGTTCCGCGTGCTTGCGCGAGGTCTCGGTCAGCTTGGCGCCGCTGAGCATGCGGGCCACTTCTTCGGTACGCGCTTCCCCAGTGATGAGATGAACGCTGGTCCGAGTGCGGCCCGCTGTAGCCTTTTTTTCGATCAGGTAGTGATGGTCTGCGAAGGTGGCGATCTGGGGCAGGTGGGTGACGCAGAGTACCTGGTTCGATCGCGACAGGCTCTTCAGTTTCTTGCCCACGGCCTCGGCTGCCCTGCCTCCGATTCCGGTGTCGATTTCGTCAAAGACCAGAGTGCGCTGTGCTCCCGAGCTGCGCTTCCGGCTGGATGCGGCCTCGACGCTGGCCTTGAGGGCCAGCATGACGCGAGACAATTCGCCGCCGGAAGCGATCTGCTCCATCTGACGCAGAGGCTCCCCGGGATTGGTGGCGATCATGTAGAACACCTGGTCGAAGCCTGAAGCCGTCCAGTTCCCTTCTTCGTCGGTGCCGCTGACTTCAATTCGGAAATTCGACTTCATGGCCAGGTCGTTGATCTCAGCCTCGACCAATTTTTCCAGTTTGCGTGCGGCTTCGTAGCGCCGCTTTGAAATCGTCCGCGATGCGGCGAGGTACTCCCCGGCCGCGTGCTCCAATTCGCCGCGAAGCTGGCGGAGGACTTCATCCTTGTTCTCCATCTCCGAAAACTTGCGGCTGACTTCGGCGCCGTGATGGATTACGTCTTCAAGCGCGGGACCGTACTTGCGCTTCAGCCGATCCAGGGCGGCGAGCCGGTCTTCCACCTCGGCCAGGTGTTCGGGAGATGCCTCGACGCCGCCGGCGTAGTCACGCAGGCTGGCCCCGACATCTTCCACGCTGATGCGGGCGGTTTCGAGCGTGGCCATGGTCTCCTGAAATTTCGGTTCGTAGCGGGCCAGTTCTTCGATGTGCTTTTGCGCCGCGCGCAAGGAGGCTGCCGTCGATGCGTTGCCTTCGTAGAGCAGGTCGAAGGCATTCATGGCCGCGCTGTGGATTTTTTCCGCGTTGGCCAGGACGCGCTTTTCTATTTCAAGGCGTTCGTCTTCTCCCGGCTGCAGCCTGGCCGCTTCAATCTCGCGCGCCTGAAAGGTCCACAGGTCGAGCAGGCGCAGGCGGTCCTGCTCGTCGCGCTGCAGTTCTTCGATGCGATTGCTGATGTTCTTCCATTTGCAAAACGCCTCCGCGATCACGTCGATCTGAATATTGGCAAAGGTATCGAGCAGGCGCAGGCGCGTGGATGCGTCGAAGGAAAGTAGAGATTCGTTCTGAGCGTGAATCGTAGCCAGGTACGGCGCCAGCTGGCGCAGAACCGCGACCGTCGCAGGCTGGTTGTTGACGAAAACGCGGCCCTTGCCGCCAGCCGCAATCTCACGGCGCAAGATGACCGATTCATCTGCCTGGTCGATGCCGTTGTTCTCGAGGATTTGAGCGACGGTCTTTTCCGCTCCGCCCTCGACTTCAAAGACGGCGGAAATCGTGGCTTTGTCCGCTCCGGAGCGAATCACGTTCGCGGATGCCTTGTCCCCCAACAGCAGCGCCAGCGCATCAATCAGAATGGATTTTCCGGCGCCGGTTTCGCCGGTCAGCAGATTCAATCCGGGCGCGAACTCCACCGCCAGGTTGTGTATGACCGCGTAGTTTTCGAGTCGCAGTTCGACCAGCACCGGCGTCCTGAAAGACGGAACTATGAGTTGAACAAAGTTGAGCGCAGGATAGCATGAATCACGACGAAGATCGCGCATCTCTGAATTGATGTCATCCTGAGCGCAGCGAAGGACCTATGCATTCCGCGCCCGCTTGCATTTGCGCCGCCAGCGTACGCGCAAAAGAAGAGCGGAACCAGACCATGGGCGGGATCGGGCACCGCCATCGTCTGGCGAATGCACAGGTCCTTCGTCGGGAACCCTTCACATCGCGAAGGGTTCCTCTTCCTCAGGATGACAAAAGCGCCAGCTCTAGCTCCTTCGCGGTGCAAAAGTAATCACTCGTAAGCAGTAGTTTTGTGGCTGCAGATGCAGAGGCACGTGCTACAAGATCACTTTAGTAGGGACTGCAAAATACGAGGAGGAAAATCCCAGTGATCAAGTTGCGGCACCAGCAGCCAAGCGTGTGGGAGGGTTTGTTTGCCGAGGAAGTGGCCGAGCTGTGGGAACCGTGGATGCGAGTGGTAGATGAGCTATTAGAGGATGAAGAGTTATTGGATGCGGTGTACGCCGCCCAAGGGAAGCGGCATCCGCAAAGTCGGCAGCGAGGCCGTCAGCAAACGCCGGCAGAAGTAGCCTTGCGCATGCTGATTCTGAAGCACGTGCGCAACTGGAGTTATGAAACGTTGGAGCGGGAAGTGCGGGCCAACGTGGTGTATCGCAGCTTCTGCCGGATTGGTATGGAGAAGGTGCCGGATGCCAAGACGCTGGTTCGCCTGGGACAAGCGATTGGGCCGGAGACCATCCGCGAGTTGCATGATCGGATTGTGGCGCTGGCCCAGGGGCGGGGAGTGATTCAGGGGCGAAAGATGCGGGTGGACACGACGGTGGTGGAGAGCAACATTCAGTACCCGACGGACAGTGGCTTGCTGAACGATGGGACACGGGTGCTGACGCGGACCACGAAAAAGATCGAGCAGAAAGCGGGCGGCCTGAGACGAAAAGTTCGCAACCGGACGCGGAGTGTTGCCAGGCGAGTGATTGCCATCGCGCATGCCTTGCGCCACAAAGGGGTCGAGGGCGAGCTGAAACGTAAAAAAGAGTACCGGCAACTGCTGCGGTTAACCCGGCAGATTCTCAACGATTCGCGCCGGGTGTTGCAGGAAGTCGAAGCTCTGCCCGCACGCCGCCGCCGATGCGTGCGCGGACTGGGCGAGCGGTTGGAAACCATGAGTGAGCGAGTGCGGGCGGTGGTACGGCAGACCCAGGCGCGAGTCTTCGCAGGCTGGACCCAGTTTCCGGACAAGCTGGTCAGTCTGTTTGAACCGCAGACAGAAATCATCCGCAAGGGAAAAGCGGGAAAGCCCAACGAGTTCGGCAATCTGGTCGAAGTGCAGGAAGCGGAGAACCAGATCATCACCCACTACGAGGTGTATGAAGAGCGGCCCAGTGACCGGCACCTGCTGCTTCCGGCGGTGGAAGCGCATCGCCGCAAGTTAGGCCGGGTTCCGGGATGGGTGGCTGCCGATGCCGGTTTCTACTCGCGGGCCAATGAAGAAGGCGCCCAAGCCATGGGAGTGAAGTATGTTTCGATTCCGAATCGGAGCACGCGCAGTGAAGAGCGGCGCCGCTGGGAAAAACAGCGTTGGTTCAAGAAGGGACAGAAGTGGCGGACGGGATGCGAAGGACGCATCAGTGTCATCAAGCGGCGCCACGGACTGGGACGTTGTCGCTACCACGGATTGCAGGGCATGAGGCGATGGGTAGGACTGGGTGTGATTGCGGACAACCTAATCAACATCGGGCGGTATCTGGTACCGCAGTCCGCGTAAAAGCGCTGGGCCTGTTCCCTCCTGGTCTGAGGGAGCAGGCGGCAACTCGCTGCATCAGAGTTGGGACATGAGTCGGTTGCACGCGAATGAGCTTCTCAGGAAGCACCATTTTGCACCAGAAAGTAGCTAGCGCGGCGTGGTTGTGCTGCGAGTTTAGCATCAAACTTGCTGGTATTCTCTGCCCGGGCTGGGCCAAAGCGGGCGGACAGCCATTCATCGAGCAAGCTGATCCGGAAACGCCAGCGCTTGCCGATTTTGATTGCAGGTATCTGCCCACGACGCGCCAGCACCTCCACAGTCTTCCAGTGCAAACCGAGCAGATCAGCCGCCTCTCTCAATGTGAGCAGTCGTTCGAAAACAACTCCCGCCGTCTTGAGTTCTCGCTCTCCGGGCACGATTCACCTCTCGCCGATGCGATCGCATGGGCGTCTGTATTATGAATCTGGAGCTTTTGAAACTCTTTCGAAGGGATACTCGCAGTATCGGATTCAACGGAAAAATTCGCGACCGAAGGGCGTCCAGGAGTGGTTTACGTTCTCGTTTGGTGGCGGAAGCCATTGAAAAGAGCGCGTGGTGCT
>JBOGLD010000258.1:0-5188 GCA_050745885.1 Terriglobales bacterium | reverse complement strand
TCGGCCACAAGGATGCCGCGTTCGTCCGCAGCCACTTCGACGGCATGGAAGTCAGAATCAACGACGCGCCCCGAGCCAACGAAATCATGGTGGCGGTCGCGGTGACCGACAGCGGTCGTCCCCTGCCCCGTGTCGGAGGGTTGACCAAGGGCGAGATCAAGGGCGAAGACGGGTTGCGTTAGTCACAGCGAAGCATCGACGGACGACGCCGCACCATGACCACCACGTAGAATACTTCTGGCTCTTGCCGCAGGGGATATCCATGACTCTTCGCCGCTCTGTCATTGTCGTTCTCACATTGCAATTTTTCTTTTCTTCGTTCCTTGAATCTCAGACAAACAAATTAAAAGCTGACCTGCTCGTCTCCGGCGGCACCATCGTCACCATGAACAGCTCCCGCGCCATCCTCGACGATGGAGCCGTAGTCGTCCAAGGTGACACCATCATCGCCGTTGGCCCGCGCAGCGAACTCGAAGCCAGGTACGACGCTGCCCAGACGATCGACGCCAAAGGCAAGCTGGTCCTGCCCGGATTTGTCAACGGCCACACTCATGTCCCCATGACCCTGTTTCGCGGCCTGCACGACGACGTGACCCTCAACGACTGGCTCTATAAGTACATCTTCCCGGCCGAAGCGAAAAACGTAAACGAGGAGTTTGTCCGCTGGGGGACGCGTCTAGCCGCCGCCGAGCAGATTCGCGGGGGTGTCACCACTTTCGCCGACATGTATTACTTCGAAGACGCCGTGGCTGAAGAAACCAAAGCCGCCGGCATGCGCGGGGTGCTGGGCGAAACCTTCATCGATTTCCCCGCGCCCGACAACAAGAGCGAAGCCGAAATGCTGGCCTATACCGATAAATTCCTCAAGAAGTGGCAGGGCGATGCGCTGATTCACGCCGCAGTAGCGCCGCATTCGATTTACACCTGCTCACAGAAAACATTGCAGGATGCCGCGGCCCTGGCACGGAAATATCACGCCCCCATCCTGATTCACACCGCGGAAATGAAAAAGGAGTGGGAAGACAGCGAGAAACAAAACGGAATGTCGCCGGTGCAGTATCTGGACAAGATCGGCGTGCTCGGCCCGGATGTGGTTTCCGCGCATTGCATCTTCGTGGACGCGACCGATGAGAAAACGCTGGCTCGGAAGCAGGTGGGCTGCGTCCACAACCCCTCCAGCAACATGATGCTGGCCAGCGGCGTTTCGCCGGTCGCCGACCTGCGTGCCGCGGGACTGGCTGTCGGCCTGGGCACGGACGGCCCCGCCGGCAGCAACAACGATCTCGACTTGATGGAAGAAATGGATCTCGCTGCCAAGCTTGCCAAGATCACCAAAATGGATCCCCTGGCCCTGAATGCGAAAGCGGTTGTCGAAATGGCCACCATCGACGGCGCTCGGGCCTTGCACATGGAAAAAGAGATCGGTTCATTGGAAGCGGGAAAGAAAGCCGACATCATTCTGATCAGCCTGGACGAGCCCAACGCCGTGCCCATGTACGACATCTATGCGCAACTGGCCTACGCGCTCAAGGGCAGCGACGTGGAGACGGTGGTAATCGGGGGGAAGGTCGTCATGCGCGATCGAAAACTGCTTACCGTGAACGAAGAGGCAGCGATCGCCAAAGCGCGGGAGTACAAGAAGACCATTGCCGCTTCGCTGGGTCTGCCCTGAAAATACCGGCTCAATTGGTTGAGGTGTCGGCCAGGTCGTGAGCGAGATTCCCGCGAGTCGCTACGGTCACGGTGTCCCGTCCCGCCGATTTAGACTTATAAAGACATTGGTCTGCCGCTTTCAACAATTCTTCAGATGTCCGTCCATGCTCAGGAAAGGTCGCTACGCCAACCGAAAGGGTAATGGTTCCCAGAGTGTGGTTCTTGTACCGTATCTCCAGTTTCTTTGTCTCCTCGCGCAATGCGTTGCCGCGTTTGACGGCATTCTCCGCTGAAGACTCGGGCAGGATAATGCCGAACTCCTCTCCCCCATAACGACAAATCACATCGTCCACCCGGAAAAACTTGCGAAACAGATCTGCAATCGATCGCAGGACCAAATCTCCTGCATCGTGACCGAAAGTGTCGTTGAAACGTTTGAAATGATCGAGGTCGACGAACAGGACCGATACCGGATGGTTCTTGCGGACGGCGCGCTGCATTTCCCGGTCCAGGGACTCTTCCATGAAGCGGCGATTGAACAGCCCGGTCAGCGGATCGCGGATGGATTGGTCACGCAGAGTTTCGCGCAGCCGCAGGCTGGCCAAGGAAAGGGCGATCTGCCCCGCGACCGTGGTCGCTATCCTCTGTTGAGAATCCTGCAGGCTCTCCGAACCAGGCTCGGCCTTTGCCTCCAGGTCACCGGCAAACTCGAGATAGAGGACGCCCAGCGTGTCTCCCTGTCCAATCATGGGCACGCACAAGCATCTGCTGGTTGTACCTTCAGCCAGGTGCGAACAGTTGATGCCGCCCGCCCGCGCATTCCAATGCGGCTGACCCCGGCGCAGACTCCAGCAAGCATCGGGCGCGAAGGGGAGCTCGGGGGTGCTGCCGCCCCACCGCACCGCCGCCTCCACCAGATTCCGCGACGACCTGAACAGGTACAAGGCGCCGGCAAGTGCCTCGGGCAACAGCTTCTGCACCGACTGCGCCACCACGGCACACGCCTCTTCGGTGGTCCCGCAACACTCCAGCAAATCGCCCATTTCGCTCAACAGGGTCATTTGCTTGGTTCGTAGCTGCAACTCCGTGACCAGCTGATTCAGCACGTCCGCGTGTTTGCGTTCTGCCTGGGCCGCCCTGATTTGTTCCGAAATGTCTTTGTAGATGGAGTAGGAACCTCGCACCCGGCCATCCACGGCCAAAGGAACGGCGTGCACTTCCAGATCGAGGATGTGGCCATCCTTGCGCCGCCGCCGCGCCGTCGTGTGCAAGGTCTCGCCGGCCAGCACCCTTTCAATTGAAGGCATGTTCTCGGTAGGCGCCTCATCGGCCACAAATATGCGGCTCAGATCACTGCCCACCAGTTCGCGATGATCAAACAGAAACAGCTTATCGAACGCGGCATTCGTCAACTCGACACGCCCCTGCTGATCCAGCACAACGATTCCGAACGGACTATTCTCGATCAACGAATTCAGGTGAGCGGTCTGTTCTTGAAGGTCAAGCGCAATCCGATGCCGCTCGCTGACCGCAGATCCTACGATCAGCCCCACCCCGGACACTACCAGCATCAAGAGACCGATTTTCGCTTGGACGCCGGCCACCTGCGGAAAAATGTGCATGGCCACAACGATGCCGAAATTGAGCGCCAGTAATCCGCTCACCACCCGGCGAATTCCCTGCCGCATGGCGATCCAGATGATGGGAACGAAGCTTAGGTAAAGGAGCTGGCGAGAACCCAGGCGAGGTCCGAACATGACCCATAGAATCGCCAGAATTGCCGCAATCTGCCCCACGGCTTCCGCCACAATTGTCGGATCGACACGGACAATCTTGCTTCCGGCACGCTGCTCTTTTCCGCTGGCTGCCCCCATGTCTGGTGAGAGCTGCGCTCTGACCCAGGGGAACACATGGACCAGCAGAAAGGGCGCAATCCCCAACAGTCCGATCCCATCCCCGGCGAACCATCCCCACGCGGAAACCCAAACCTCGCTCCGGGTGATCGAATGGTCGGCAACCAGGCATGCCACACCGATCACCGTCGCCACCACGGCGGCCGCCATGGTCACGAAGACATAACGCACCACATCCTGACGACGTCTCAGTCCCAAGTCAATCTGCAGTGGGCCGCGAAGCAGGTGTGCTGCCGTGCCATAACAAACCGCCACCCCCACCGATCCGATCGTCTCACCGAAAGAGGCCAGCGGCTGGTGATAAATCAGCTTGCCCGCAAAGGCATCAGCAAAGCAGACCAGTACGGCGTACCAGGGGCTGATTCCCAAGAGCAACGCCAGGACCAGGCCCGTGGCGGGATACCAGGCCACGGACCCAAGCTGAGAAATAAGAATCACTGAAGGCTGATTCAGCGCGAGATACAGCAGTACAAAGAGGATGGAAAGAATCGCGTGGCGAATGATCAGGCGGCCGCTATGCATGAATCACGTCTCGAGTGCCTAATACTCCGCGCGAACCAGGAAGGTTTGGCGGAGTCGCCGGATGTTCGAACGGTTTACCCGCCTAGCACTTCCCCATGACGTCCAGTTTATGAGACTTCGCCCACATTAGATTTTCTTAGAGTCGTTTTGGGTCACTTAGGTAACCTGGATGGGATGGCCCTTTTTTGAATCTACTTGCCCGGCACGACCTCCGGAGACTGGGTCGCTGGAGGAGTATTGCGCGAGCGTTGCGTGCTGACGGCGCCATCGACGATCATCATGCCGATCCCCGGCAGATCGCCGCGCTGGATGCTGTCGAGCACATTTCTCCCTGCGGAATGTTGGGCTTTGTCGAGCATCATAAACGTAGCGGCGCGGCCTGCGGCAATCACCCCGCAATCGAGCTTTCGGATCTTCGCCGTGTTGCCGGTGGCAAAACAAACCGCGGTCTCGGCCGGCATATCCCCGAGTGACGACAGCATCGAAATCATTCGCAGGATGCCGAGCGGCTGCACCCCGGAGCCCGCCGGCGAGTCGGTGCCCAGGATCACCCGGTCAAGCTGCTTCAGTTCTGTTGCCGTCCGCAGCGTAAGGAGGGCCGCCCGCTCATTGCCGTTGTGGACAATCTCCAACGCCCGTGAGGATTTCTCGCACAGAGTTACGATCTGGTCGTCGGGCAGCGCGGTGTGGCCGCCATTGATGTGTCCAATGACATCAGCATCGGCCGCGAGCACAATGTCCTTATCGATCAGGCTGGACCCGGGAATCGATGGCCCCCCGGTATGGATGGTGCTCTGCATCCCAAACTTTCGTGCCCAGGCCACCATCTGGCGGGCCGTGGCTCCGTCTTTCACGCTTCCCAGGCCGACCTCCCCCAACATGGTGACGCCAGCCGCGGCCAGCTCTTTGAAGTCCTCTTCGACCATGCCGTGCTCGATCACCGGCGCGCCGGCGTGGATCCTCACTCCACCGGGTCGAAAGGCCGCGAACGCCCTCTGGGCAAATATGGCCATGGCCTTCAGTCCCACCACGTCCTTGGGCCGGCCGGGAGTGTGCACTTCGCCCGCCGAAATCATGCTTGTGACTCCGCCATGCAGATA
>JBOGLD010000257.1:0-8559 GCA_050745885.1 Terriglobales bacterium | reverse complement strand
TTTGTCCGGTTAGCATTTTCCAATGATCCGTACGTTTCCCGACACGTAAGTCCCATGAAACTTTAGCCTTGCAAGCCCCCGATCGCCGCCCGTCAGTCCATTCCGAGTAATGACACCTTGGTACCCGCATATTGGCCTTCTATCCCTTTGCCAAGCGCGGCAAGGCAGGCCAGAATGGAGTTTCAAGGCATTCCCTAAGGCCATGCAAAAATCATCAGGACTGGTTCTCGCGCCTCCTCGCAGCAGAAAAGCCGCCGCCCGGGTCGCCCTGGTTGACATCAAGGAACCCGAACGCTCTCTGCTGACAGACTGTTTCAAACAATTCGGGATCGAAGCCGTGGTGATGACAGGAAATGTGCCGGAACGGCTACAACGAGAAAAGCTTGAGGCCTGTGTTTTGCACCTGACGCCCGAGGCCATGCCGGTGATGGAATCGGTGCGCACTTCGGCATCGAACAACCGCATGGTGATCTACGGTCTCGGGGGCAGCGCCCAGGAGGCGATGAAGTTTTCCCGCTACGGCGTCAACGCGGTCTTCCATGAACCGCTGGAGCGGCAAGCGGCGCTCAAACTGGTGCGTGCTACCCAGATGCTGGTGCTGCACGAATTTCGCCGTTATATACGCATCCCGATCATTACCGAAGTCGCAATGGTCTCGGCCGATAGCCGTCGCTTCACCGCCACCAGCCAGGAGATCAGCACGGGAGGGATGTCGGTCAAGAGCCCCGAGGACGTCTCCCTCGGGATGGCGCTGGAAGTCTCGTTCGCCTTATTGACCCTGCCCCGCATCTGGGTGCGGGCCCAGGTCAGCTGGCGCAAGCCCGACAAGACCTTTGGGGTCCGTTTCGATATCAAGGACGAGCGCCGCATGCGCATCAGGGAATGGATCGAAGCCTACCTGGAAAATTAAACCTTCAATGTGGGCGCGAGCGTCCCGCTCGTGCTGCGGCACTACCGACGCTGCCGTGCGACATCCCGCTCGTGCTGCGGCACCACGGACGTTGCCGTGCGACGTCCCGCTCGTGCTGCCGGCACTACCGACGCTGCCGTGCGACGTCCCGCTCGTGCCGCGGCACTACCGACGCTGCCGTGCGACGTCCCGCTCGTGCTGCGGCACTACCGACGCTGCCATGCGACTCCCGCTCGTGCTGCGGCGCCACCGACGATGCCGTGCGACGTCCCGCTCGCGCCGCGGCACTACGGTCGCTGCCGTGCGACGTCCCGCTCGTGCTGCGGCACTACCGACGCTGCCGCACGAGCGAGGGCGCTCGCGCCTACATTTTGGGGAATTAGCGCGACTCCATGTAAAATCGAAGTGCGCGATGGCGGCTACTTCCCAACTGGTGCAGATCGAGCTGAGCCCTGCTGTCCGGCAACCCAAGCCGGAGTGGCTGCGGGCCAAGGCCCCGGTCGGCGAAAACTTTCACAATCTCAAGAAACTGGCGCGTGGCCTGGGACTGCACACCGTGTGCGAGTCGGCGCAATGTCCCAATATCGGCGAATGCTGGGACCATCGCACTGCAACTTTCATGTTGCTGGGCGATATCTGTACCCGACGTTGCGGCTTTTGTGCCGTGCCCAAGGGCAAGCCCAGTCCCATTGAATGGGATGAGCCTGGGCGCGTGGCTGAAGCCGTCGCCACCCTCGGACTGAAGCACGCCGTCGTCACCAGCGTGAATCGTGATGACGACAACCTGGGCGGCGCCCGCGTCTTCGCCGAAACTATCCGCCAGATTCGCCGGTTGGCGCCGGAGTGCCAGGTGGAAGTCCTGATACCGGATTTCCAGGGTCTCGACGAAGCCCTGAAGATTGTTCTCGATGCCAAGCCCGACGTGCTCAATCACAACACCGAGACGGTGCCGCGGCTGTATCGTTCCGTCCGTTCCGGCGCGCGCTATCAGCGCACCCTGCGATTACTGGAGAATGCCAAGGCATTTACGCCCGAGACCGTGACCAAGTCGGGCGTGATGGTGGGCCTGGGCGAGAGCACGGACGAACTGGTAGAAGTCTTCCGCGATCTGGGTTCGCGAGGAGTGGATATTCTTACGGTGGGGCAATACTTGCGGCCTTCACGCGATCATCTCCCTATTTCCCGCTTCTACACGCCCGCTGAATTCGCGTATCTGAAAGAGGAAGCGCTGCGCTTCGGCTTCCGCCACGTGGAATCGGGACCGCTGGTGCGTTCCAGCTACCACGCCCACGAGCAGGCGGAGTCCACCCGACCCGTGTAGGCCTGAGCGTCCCGCTGATGCGTCGTCTATTCCCGCTGATGAAACCGGTTGGCTCCCCGCTCTCACGGCAAGGGGCCCCCACAGCTGGCAGGATGCCGTTGCTACATGCTTGCACGAGCGGGACGCTCGCGCCCACATTACACATTAGAAGATCTTGAAATGAATGGTCAGATACTTCTTGGGATCCTCCCGGATGGACTTGACCAAACCCCGGGTCTCGACCAGCATCTGGTCGGCGTTGTTATAGAGCGACGGATCGCGCAGCAGTTTGCCGGCTGAGCCTTCGCCCGCCTCCAGGCGATCGGAGATGGCGGAAAGCTTGTCCATGGTATCGCGCAGCTTGCGGGCAAATTCTTCGTCCTTGGCCAACATGCCGATCGGGCCCTTGCCGGCATTCACGTCGTCGGTAAGTTTCTTCACGTTCGCGATGGTGGCATTGGCGTTGTCGTAGAGCACAGGATCTTTAAGGAATTTCCCGGCGCTGCCCTTGCCTGCGTTGATGTCGTCAATCACCAGGTTCAGCTTGTCCACCGTGGCGTTCGCCTTCTGGTACAACTCGTCGTCGGAAAATAGCTTGCCGAGAGTGCCCTTCCCCTGGGCCACCTGATTCACCAGTCCCTGGAATTCATTCACCGTCGAGTTCAGCCGGTTGTACAGAGTGGGATCGTAGAGCAGCTTGCCGACCGAGCCCTGGCCACTTTCGACGAAGGCGACAATACGATCCAGCCGTTTTATCAGCGCATCCATGTTCTGCAGCGTGCCTTGACCGGCACGCACCATATCGCCAAAGTCCGGCACCTCGCGGCTGGGCAGCACATCCCCATCCTGGACTTGCGCCCCCTTGGACAACGAACTGTCGATATCGATGTAAGTTTCGCCGAGCACACCGGCGGTGGAGAGCAAAGTCAGCGAATCTTTCCGTAGATTAAACAGGTAGCGGGTGTTCACCTTCATCACGACTTCCACGGGAGTAAGTTGCTTGCGCGGATCGTGCACCACGCGGATGGTGGTGACGTTGCCGATGTCCACCCCTGCGAGGCGCACCGGCGCGCCCACGCGCAATCCGTTGGCGTTATCGAAATATGATTTGAGCTGGATTTTGGTAGTGAACAGGCCGCCGGTACCGCTCATGAGGAAAATCAGGAGGCCCAGCGTGACTGTGGCAGCCAGCACCGTAAGCCCCACCTTCAGTTGAGACCACTTCAACTGCTTCTGGCTAGGCACGCATTCTCCCGAGCGAAGGTTGTTCCCCGCGACACCAGCACAGGCTAGCCCAGAATAATAGCAGAATGCACCGCCAATTCAGGCTACCAAGCGTGCCGGACGCAACGTTGTCGTCAACACGAGTGCCACCAGGTAGGCCGCTGCCCCGGAACCCAAGGTGATATTCAAGCCAAACTGGATGGCGATGATGATGGCCAGAACCGAGCCCAGGACGCTTGAGGCCGCGTTCATGGCCCAGGCCCATTCCACCATGTTTCCGCTGGCTTCATCCCCTTGTAGCGCCGGCAACTTGCCCCGGTTGCCGCCCGCCAGGGCCCGCAAACCGGTAGGAAAGGGCATGCCCATGGCGAAGCCCAACGGGACCAGCAGCCCTGCGCTGACCAGCAATTTCGCCACAAAGGGCAGGCCGACCAGGCTTCCCAGCAGGCCGGGCAGCACGCCGACATAGACTAGCAAAACAGCCGTAATGAGCACCAGCGGCAGCCATACCTGGCTGGTCTCCGCCAGCCACCAGCGCGAGACCATGCTGCCCGCCCCGCTGGAGAGCAGAAGCAGGAACACCACCACGGTCAAGGCGTAGACCGGATGCCCCAGGAACAGCACGAAACGCTGGATAAACGCGATCTCCACGAGGATGTATCCCAGCCCGACGGCTACGAAATAGAGCAAACGCACCGGACGCAGTTGCCGGCCTCGCGCCCCCAGCGCCAGCGGAAGAACCAGAAACGCCAGCACCGCCAGAAGCGAGATGGCCAAGACCATCCCCAGTACCGCCACACCCAGATTATTTTTCCAGTCAATGCCTTGCCGCAGAGATTTGGGATGAAGGATCTGATCCAGCTTCAAAGTGAAGAAGAAAAATGGAGCATTGTCGGTGACGGGAGACACATCGTAGGGGTAACGCGCCGCAAAGCGTCCCGGATCGTTCGCCTGGATCAGTTGGGTGAAGGCTTCGGCGCTGGCGGAATAGCGCTCCTGCCCATTGCCCGGGGTCAAAACCGGAACCGACGGGTCGTAAAGCAGGAACAGTTTGGGATGAACCGCCAGATGCTGCCGCACCTGGTCCACTTCCTCGGCGGTGAACGCGCTGCGCTTGGCCAGCACCACGACCGGAATTCCATCCGCGTCCAGATGTCCTTCAGAAACCACGATGAAGTTGCCGGCCGGGTCCGCCACTCCCATCTCATGCAAGGCCTGCATGGCCACTGAGACAACGCGCAGGGCTTCGCGGGGCTGTTGAAACTCCCAGCGGGTGATGGCGATCATTCCATTTGGCTTGAGGTGCTCGAAGTATTCGCGGAAGGCTTCAACCGTATACAGACTGTTTTCGCTCAAGGCAAAGGCGCCCGCGGCGGTCGAGGCCCAAGTGTCCACCAGCGTCATTTGCACCACGTCGAACTGCTGTCTGGCATTGCGAACAAATGACCTGCCGTCGGTGACGTGGATGTGTACCTCGGGCTGCTGGTACAGATGAAAGGTGTAGTCCGCATAGCGGCCGCGCATGATGGTGTTGGCAATGATGGGATTGATCTCGATTCCGGTAACGCTCGGACTCCCGCTGCCCAGGGCGCGCAAGATGTCGACTCCGCCGCCAGGCCCGATGATGGCGTAATCCCCGTGTTGGCGCAGCACATTGGCCAGCGCCGGCGGCGCCGACATCAGGTTTCTTTCCCACGGGCCCTGCCAATGTTTGGGATCGACGTTCATCAGGTAGGTGGACGCGTCGGCGTCGATCACGATCGCCTTGCCGTTGCCCTGATTGTCTACTTCCACGCGGGAGATGGCATTCCAGCGCGCGAATTCTACCCACGCGGGATCCCGAAACCCTCCCTTGGCGTAAACAATATCGAAGAGCTTGCCGGAGTAGTTGACGCCAATCAGGACCAGGATGAACAGGGCCCGCCCCGCAGCCGACCGCCGCGCCTTGGGGTCGACCGCCCAGATGGTTCCGGCGATTGCCATGCACACGCCGGTGAAGAACACAGTGTTCGGGCCACCCAGGCCATTGAGCAGCGGGACAATCGCCAGGCAAGCCAGCGCCCCGCCCGCGAGATCGGCGGCGTAGAGCAGGGGAACGCGCCTGGCCTGGCGCGCGAACACGATGGAGAATTCCAGTCCGGTGATAAAGAAAGGAACGGCGGAAGCCAGATAAATTGCAGTGAGTCTCAGGAAGTTCGCTTTCGAAATATCCAGTGAGACCGGAATGCGCAGCACGATCACCAGCACCACCGGCACGATCAAAGCATTGATCGAGCATAGCCTGGAGACCAGCGCGCGAGTCTCGAAGCGCGCCAACCGGTCTTTGCGCAGGTGCGCGAACACGCCGCCGGCGCCGAGGCCGAGCAGGGCAATCGAAATCGCCAGAAATGCAAAGTGGTAAAACAGCACCACAGAAAACAGCCGGGTCAGTGCCAGCTCAAGCAGCAGCGCAGCAAAGCTGGATAGGGCGATGCCGAACACCATGGCGCGATCCGAAGTTCGGTCGGCGCTACTGGTTGGGGTCAGGAGGGATGTCTCGCTCATCACGAAGTTTGCCGGGAACGCGGCCAGTCTAACAGAAGGCCGCAGTTGACTCTTTTCGCTTAACTTTCCAGGATGACTTGCGCGATGGCTTGCTCGGCAGTGTGCGAGAGGGAAAGAGCGACATGAGTTGCTCCCATCCGCGCGGCGAACTCGGCCGCCTTGCCGTGAAACGTGATTGTGGGCCGGCCTCCGGGCTGGCGGGAGACTTCGATGTCGCGCCAGCGCACGCCCTGGCTCCAGCCGGTGCCCAGCGCCTTCATGCCCGCTTCCTTCGCGGCGAAGCGGGCGGCGTAGCGCTCCACGCGATTGGCTTTGGAATCGCAGTAGCGGATCTCGCCTGCGGTGAACACGCGATTGAGGAAGCGGTCGCCGTGCCGCGTTATGGCCTGCGCGATGCGCGGCACTTCCGCAATGTCGATCCCGGTGCCAACAATCATAAGCAAATACGTTAGCACGGAGCCATGCAGGCGCGAGCGTCCCGCTCGTGCTGGCCGAGCTCGGCTGGGCAGGTCACTATCACCCAAGTTCTTATCCGCTGCCGCACGAGCGGGACGCTCGCGCCTACATCCAGGGCTCGCGGTCTCTTTCCTCGCGATAGTGCCGGACCTCCAGAACGATCGCCGCCACCAGGGCGGCTGCCCCGGCCACCAGCCCAGCCGGAAATGCGATGTGCCGGTACGCAATCGTCATGTTGGGGTGGACCCCACGCACCGCCGCACTGATCACCAGCCCCAGAATTCCCAGGAAGAGGCAAACGGCGAACGCCAACAGCGCCAGCAGCAAGGCCACCAGCAGCACGCGCAGCGGGACCAGGAGCCAGAGGAATGGGGAAGAAGGTGTCTTGGAAGGAGGCATCGACCTTCGATTGTAGCGCCTTGAATTGGCCCCGGGCGGCAACAACTCCGGCGCGGTGCGCTAGAATACACCCCATGCCGCAAGCTGCGCCGCCGATAACGCGTGCCCCGGCGGAGGTCGTCCGCCTGACCCCCGTCTCCCAAGCCCCGAATGGAGTCTGTTATGCCGCTTCGGGCGAGATCACGGTTCCCGAAGCCGACCTGCAGCGCATGGTGTCCGCTGTCCCCGATGCGGCTGCCGCCGCCCTCCGGCGCAAGGCCTATTATTTCGTCCCGCTGACCGTGAACCAGGGCGAGGAGACGGTGATCGCTGACCGCTATGACGTGGCCCTGAGCGACAACGCAGTCTGCCATCGCAATCTCGACCTGGGCGATTCGCAGTGCGTGTTTATTTCCACCCGGCTCATGGACGACAAATTCTCGGTGGCTTTTGAGTTCTACATCAATGTAGGGCACGCCGTGGTGGAGCGGGCCGGCGTGTCGCAGGCTTTTGCCGACCTGGCGTGGAAGCAGGTGCTGTCCAAGGCGCGCGGCGAAACCTCGCTGGATGCCTGGGAGTCGCGCAAGCTGGCAGCCGAGCCCGGTCCCGACGCGGAAAAATACAAGAACGAATATCTCACCGCGAGCTTTTCTGACGCTATCTCCATCTACCTGCTGTCGTTGTTCATCGACGTGGACTACTACGATCTGCGGGAGCGCGACTATCCCCTGTTGGCGCCGGCGCAGATGGCGGAGCGATTGAAGAAAGTGGCGGAGTTGTTTCCTCCGAATCCCGGGTTTGAGTTCGCGATCTACTACAAGAGAAGGACGTAGCCACGGATTTGCACGGATCACGCGGATAAAACTCCATCGAGCCAGCCCTCCGTGTTCTCTGTGGTTACAATCATCACTCCATGGTCACCGTCCGCTCCTTCGCCAAGATCAACTTCGGCCTGTGCATTGGCGCTTCGCGTCAGGATGGCTTTCATGATCTGCGCACCGTCTATCAGACGATTGCGGTGCACGACATCATCCGGGTGCAAGTTGGACGCGGAACCGGCATTGAGATTCGTTGCGACGATCCGCGTGTTCCCAAGGATGAGACGAACACCTGCTACCGCGTGGCGGAAGGCACCATGGCCGCCCTTCAAGCTCGCGGGCGGGTAACCATCACCATCGATAAACGCTTGCCGGTGCAAGGAGGCGTCGGCGCAGGTTCCGGAAATGCGGTGGCTGCGTTGCTGGGGCTCGAACGGGCGTTGAAGAAGAAATTGCCGGGGCCGGAAAGGCTGCGCCTTGCGGCGGAGGTGGGCTCGGATTTGCCGCTTTTCCTGGTGGGCGGAACGGTACTCGGCGTGGGGCATGGGGAGGAGGTTTATCCCTTGCCGGAGCTGCCGCCTGTCTGCTGCGTGGTGGCGACGCCGGCGATTGGGGTTTCGACACCCGGGGCATTTGCGGATTGGGATGCGATGGTTGGCTCGGCCAGGACGGCCGGGGGCGGCCCTCCCCATGTGGACCCTGTCGCCAAATTGACGCTTCCGCCCCCCTCCGATAGAATGATTCAGTTCGGTCGCGCGGTTTCTGCGTGGCTGATTGGTCAACCTTTATCCGGTGTCCCTGTGAGTAGAGGCAGGGGCCGGGCCGAGACCTCGCTTCTCGACCTTGTCCGTACCGGGATCGAAAACGACTTTGAACAGGTCGTCTTTCCTAAGTATCCCGAATTGCGCGAGGTCAAGCGTGTGCTCGAA
>JBOGLD010000256.1:0-9650 GCA_050745885.1 Terriglobales bacterium | reverse complement strand
GTAGGGGTCCTTCGACTCCGAGTTTGCTTCGCGAAGCGAAGCAAACTCTCCGCTCAGGATGACAAGAGCGTTGCGCTTCTGCGTTCTTCTCCCACCCTCGGTCCTGCTCGGGTATATTCTTTCCCGCCATGAACTTCACTCTGAGCCTGATAGCTTGTCATCCTGACCCTAATCCCTGTCATCCTGAGCGAAGTGGACCTATTCGCTTGGCGAATCGGTCCGCGCAGTCGAAGAACCTCTAGCACCGGTTCGACCGCGTCCGTCGGGCGATTTTCGCCTTGAACTGTGCGGACGCGATCGGACAACCGTAGGGGTCCTTCGACTCCGAGTTTGCTTGGCGAAGCGAAGCCAACTCTCCGCTCAGGATGACAAGGGCTCCTGCGGAGCGTTTTTCCCCCACCCCCGGTCCTGCTCGGGTATATTCTTTCCCGCCATGAACTTCACTCTTCTCGACTGGTCGGCCATCGTCCTTTATCTGGGTATCACCCTGGTGTTGGGCCTCTACTTCCGCTCACGCTCGGGCAAGAGCGTCGACGACTACTTTGTGTCCGGCCGCAACGTCTCCTGGTGGCTGGCGGGCACTTCGATGGTGGCGACCACTTTCGCGGCCGACACCCCGTTGGTGGTGACCGGTCTGGTGTATACCCAGGGCATCGCGGGGAACTGGTTGTGGTGGTCGTTTCTGCTCTCCGGCATGATGACGGTGTTTCTGTTTGCCCGCCTGTGGCGCCGTTCTGGGTTGCTGACCGATGTGCAGTTCGCCGAGATGCGTTATTCCGGAAAGCCGGCGGCATTTCTGCGGGGCTTCCGCGCGATTTACCTGGGCCTGTTGATGAATTGTCTGATCCTGGGCTGGGTGACAAAGGCCATGACCAGTATCGTGGCGGTCACGCTGGGTGTGAGTGACCGCAAGGCGCTGGCCGTCTGCGTTCTGTTCCTGATTCCATTCACCGGCCTCTATGTCGCGCTGGGCGGATTGTGGGGCGTGCTATGGACCGACCTGTTTCAGTTCGCCCTGAAGATGGCGATCGTGATTGGAGTGGCATGGTATGCGGTTGCCGCGGCCGGCGGAATGAGCACGCTGCTGGCGCGCCTGGCGGAAATGCGGACTGCGGCCGGGCCCTCCGCGGGCGATGCCACTGCCTTCTTTCCTGACTTCTCGCGTTCTGTTTCACAGGAGGGAATCTGGGTTCTGCCGGTGCTCACATTTCTGGTGAATATCGGACTGCAATGGTGGGCTTTCTGGTATCCCGGGGCGGAGCCCGGCGGCGGTGGCTATATCGCGCAGCGCATCTTCAGCGCGAAAGACGAAAAGAACGGTCTGCTGTCGGTGCTCTGGTTCAATGTCGCGCACTACGCCGTGCGTCCCTGGCCCTGGATCCTGACCGCCCTGGCGGCGATCGTTCTGTACCCCCACCTGGAGCATCCGGAAACGGGTTACATGCTGGTCGTCAGCCAGCATGTGCCGCCCGCGCTGCGCGGCATCGTCATCGCGGGTTTCATGGCGGCGTTCATGTCGACCATCGCCACCCAACTCAATTGGGGCGCGTCGTATCTGGTGTCGGATTTCTATCGCCGCTTCATCAAGCGCGATGCCGACGACAAACACTACGTGCTGGTTTCCCGCCTAGCCACGGTGCTGCTGGTGATCGCGTCCGCGGGAGTTTCCGTCCTGCTGGTCGATATCCGCTCGGGATGGCAAGTAGTACTGGAAGTAGGAGCGGGCACCGGCGGGGTCTACCTGCTGCGCTGGTACTGGTGGCGGATCAATGCGTGGAGTGAAATCTCAGCCATGGCGACGGCGCTGGCGGTGACTCTGTGGCTGCGCTGGACGGAGCCGTTTTCGGGCACCAATCCGGTGGTATTTGCTAAAACAGCTTTGACTACTACAGTCATCACCACTCTGGTCTGGCTCGTGGTCACCTACGTGACGAAGCCAGAACCGGAGGCGATCCTGGTGAAGTTTTACCGCAGCGTTCGTCCACAAATTACTGGGTGGAAGCCAGTTGCCCGTCTCGCTCCCGAGGTGCCGGCGACTCGCGACCTGGGCAGCAACCTGCTTTCCTGGGTGCTCGGCTGCTTGATGGTCTACCTGGCCCTGTTCGGGTTGGGACATGTACTCATTGGGCCGTTCTGGGAAGGGCTAGGGCTGATGACCGCAGCCGCGATCTGTGCGGGCGCGCTTTATTCCAATATCTCCCGCAGTTGGGGCGCGGAGTCGTCGCCGGTTCAGGAAACCTCTTAGCGACCTTTGCGGTTCAGGGTTTGTCCGGAAAAGCTTGAACCGCAAAGGACGCAAAGGATTCCGCAAACTCGCCAAGACAGCATTTACTGGACGTCCACTGTGTAGTTGATGCCTTCCCAGCGCTGTTCCTGCGGCCAATAAAACGTGAATACAATCTCACTTCCTGCCCCAAGCTGCTGGGTTGGCAGGTCCGCGACGAAGGTGCCCAAGGGGTCGCGGGTGTTCGTGTCCTGCACGCTCTGCCATCCATCAAGGCTCCAGTGCACCACGGCGGGCGAGGACAGCAACAGGCGCAGACTCTTTCCTTGCGGTATGGTCCGGCACTTGTTATTGAATCGCCATTCGCGGTAAGCGGATTGCTTTCCTTCCACCTGATAACGCTGGACGGTCTGCGGCGGCTGATCGAATATTTTGCCGTCGCGCAAGGACCGGCGCAGCTTGATGTACTCCGAGTGTGCCCATACCAGAGGACACGCCGAACCGGAGGGCTTTCCGCGAAACAATTCGAGGGCGGGAATGTCGGCCTTATCCCAGACCTGCTCGGGAATCAGGCGACCACCTTCGGTGGAGAATTCCATTACCTTAAGCAACGCCTCGGCCGCCTGGGGCCGCCCCGCCGCCAGTTCGTAATGCGCCCTTTCGCCGGCCAGCAAAGGCCACGCCCGTCCAATTCCGGTTCCATCAAAGGGCGAGCCATCATCGTGCTCGCCGTAGCCGTCGCCGTTGTAGCGGTACCAGCAAGGGCCCTGGGGCAGGTTGACCTTGAGCAGGGCGTCGATCGCTTTCACCGTATTCAGAATTCGTGGATCATTGGGCGCGCGCAGACCGAACCGCACCAGGGCAAGAGAGTCGGGGCTGATCAGGTGCTCGGCCCGTGATTCACTCTGCCCCGGCGGCCGGTTCTTGATGGGGACAAATCCTTCCAGCGGCGACGCCGCGCAGTCCGAGTCCGGCGGCGCGATCCGCACATAATAACCTTCGACCCCGAGTTGCCGGGCCAGATCGCTATCATGGGCGTAAGTCCAACGCTCGATGTTGTCATTCCAGCAATCCGCGGTCTCGCGCAGATGGGTCGCAATGTCCGCTTGCCCTACCGCATCGGCCAAGTCGGCGGCGGCCAGCAATCCCGATATTTCCACGGCCAGAGTAAACGGCGAATAACCCGCGTCCTCCTCCCAGCGGTCCTGCTGGGTCACCGGACCGTTGCGAAGAATGTATCCGGCAGCCCGACTGACCATCGCCCACCAGCGTTGCAGGTCTCCCAGAACGAACGGGGAGTGCCGCCGCAGCATGTCGACCAGCAGAATGGGGAACGCGGCCTCGTCCATCTGCATTCCGTCCCAGTAGGGCCGTCCATCGAGCCACATGTTCTGCGCCCAATTTCCTGCCGCCTCCTGGGTGACTTCGAGATAGCGCAGGACGCGCAACGCGTCGGGTTCGGCTCCCGCCGCCAGGAAACCAAACGCAGTTTCCACCAGGTCCCGGGGCCAGACCAGATGGTATCCGCCGAGATCTTCGTCGCCTTTGTTAAATCCCCAGGGAATGGAAAGGCTGGCGATTACCCCTCCCAGAAAATCCTTGGACTCGTGCGATCGCAGCACCGCCACACTGGGGCGATAGAGGTCAAGCTCACGGCGGGGCTCGTCCAGTTTCAAAAGGGTATCCTGCCAATTTTTCCAGTGCCAGACGTAGTGCTGGCGGAGTTCGTCGCAGGACTCAAGCAAAGTGGAGCGCGCCTCTTGTCCGGCCTCGGACCAGATGCCGCCGAAGCCCAACGCCATGGTGAACTCCCCATTGCAGGCGGCAAGATCGATCTCGCCGGTGAGCGCTATATTTCCGTTTTCGGCATGGGTGTAGTTCCAGGTCAGCTGGTAATGTTGCGAAAGGTCCTGCCACCCGTCCGAGAACCCGGCGAACCCCACCGACATTTTCCGCCAGGGAACCGAGCAGGCAAAGGCCAGGGCGACCCCGTTGCGGTGGGCAAACAGGGTGCGCATGCCTTTGTAGTCTCCGATCCAGCCGGTATTCTCCCGTCCGCAATTCGCCAGATGGGGCGCCAGCAGCGCGTATAGGCGATAATCGGCAAGCGTGCCCTGGAGTGGGACGAAGCGTACCCTCTGCAGCACCACATTGCGGTAGGGATCGGAAAAGACTTCCTTCTCGATGCGGTAGCGGCCTTGCAATTCGGTATTCGTCAGTTTGTAAACCGGAACACCGGGCTGGATGGGATGGTTTTCAAACTTGCAGTGGCGTTTTTCTTCGGAGAAATAGCTGGAACCGTCGGTGACAATCAGTCCCTGGTCCCGGGTGCAGGCCTGGTCCACTCGCGGGTAGTAAACCTCGTTCAGGATGCCGTGGCTGAGCGTGAACCATACCCGGCTGTGCAGGTTCAGGGCGGTGCCAATGCCGGTTTTGGCGCTCGAAGTCCAGCGCGGCGAAATTCCCGGCCAGCCCGGTGCGTAGCGTTCGATTTCGTTCTCACTCACTCGGCAGTCCTCGCAACCGCATCTCAGTGGAGAATTCTACCAAGTCCGAGGGGTGTGAGGCGGATGAAGGTTCACGGCGGAAGCTTGGCGATGTGGGCAGCGGCAGTGGTCCTGCCCGCCGCGCTGTGGGCCGCAGATTCCAGCACGCCCAGGGAGATCGACATCCAGGAGTCCGTGATGACCGTGCGAGTGTTCAAGTCGGGGCTGTTTTCAGCTTTTGGTCACGAACACGAAATCAGCGCTCCCATCCGACAGGGCCAGTTCGGCGAAAGCGGTCGCTCGGTAAATCTGACCGTCGATGCCCGCCAGATGCGGGTCATGGACAAGGACGTGTCGGAGAAGGACCGGGCCGAGATACAGGAAACCATGCTGGGCCCGAAGGTGCTGGATACCGGCCAGTTTCCTGAAATCCGCTTCCGCTCAATTGCGGTGGAAAGGGGCGGCGGGGGCCGCTGGTCGGTAACCGGCGATCTGACGCTACACGGGCAGACGCATCCGGTGACCCTGGAGATCCAGGTGCAGGATGGACACTACAAAGGCGCGGCATGGCTGAAACAAAGGGACTTCGGAATCGAACCCGTCAGCGTTGGGGGTGGTGCGGTGAAGGTGAAAAATGAGCTGCGCGTGGAATTTGACATCATGGCAAAACCGTAGCCCCTATTGTTCGCCCGTCCGCGGCTGATGCACCGACTGCGACAACTGGGCCTTCAGGTAACCCCGGCGCGGAATCCTGCGTCCAACCCCATAGGGGTAAATCCAAGTAAATTGGTGTTCCGGCCGGGCGTATAATTGGACCTGGTTCTGCGGGGCGGAACCGAAGATTAGGGAGTCCACTATGAAGTTACGGCTCTTAGCACTTACGGCGGTTTTGTTGACGCTCGCCTATGCGGCGCCGAGAGGTTTGGCCGAAGACCAGAGCAGTGCCGCTCCGAAGGACCAAAGTGCCTCCGATAGCGCAGCCAAGAGCACTGCGCCCGAAAAGATAGAGGCTGCCGACCCAGAGAAAGTCAAACATGACGGGGGCAAGGATGACGTGGATGCCGTGGGCAATCGGAACGTAGGTTGCAAAACCGGCATGGGCAACTGGTATGGCGTCGAGAAACAGATCGCCATGGGCAAGCAATATGCCCAGCAGGTGGAATCGAGCGTCAAGCTGATTCAGGACCCGGTGGTCACCGAATATGTGAACCGGGTAGGGCAGAATCTGGTGCGCAACTCCGATGCCCAGGTCCCCTTTACGATCAAGGTCATCGACTCTGACGACATCAACGCGTTCGCGTTGCCCGGCGGTTTTTTCTATGTGAATTCCGGGTTGATCCTGGCGGCGGATGAAGAAGCCGAGCTGGCCGGGGTAATGGCGCACGAAATTGCGCACGTCGCAGCCTGCCATGCGGCGCGTGAAAATACCCGCGGTAATCTGATGCAAATGGCTTCGATCCCGCTGATTTTCGTGGGCGGAGCGATCGGCTATGCCGGTTACGAGGCAGCGGGGCTGGCGCTTCCCCTGACCTTCCTGCACTTCTCGAGGGGCTTCGAGGCCGAGGCGGACTACCTGGGACTGCAATACATGTACAAGGCAGGATACGATCCTCAGGCCTTCATCAGTTTCTTTGAAAAGGTGCAAGCGCAGGAGAAAAAGAAGCCGGGGAGCCTGGCCAAGGCATTCTCGACCCATCCTCAGACGCCCGACCGGATTGCCAAGTCGCAGGAAGAGATCGCGACCATCCTGCCGGCGCGCGCCCAGTATGTGGTTTCAACCTCCGAGTTTGACGACGTGAAAGCCAGGCTGGCCGCAATTGAAAATCGTCATAAGATCCTGGACAAGAAGGAAGACCGGAACCGGCCCAGCCTGCGGCGGACTTCAACCACCGACAAGAACGGCAGTGATGACAAGGGCGGCAACGACGATGGTCGGCCCACGCTGAAGCGGCGGGACGACAGCAGCAGCAACTGAGCTTGAAAGTAACACGCTTTTCCATCCGGCGGCTCCGGCCGCCGGTTTTTATTGGTCCAAGCTTCGGCAGGCAAACAAAAAAGCCGCGAGGAACTCGCGGCTCATCACAAAATCATGCGAGGCTTTACGCGGCTGCTTTCGGGGCCAGCGAGGCCACGTAGCTGCGCTGCTCGGCCACCGAGGTGATGACTTTCATCTCTTGCCAATCATAGGGAAATTCCTTGCCGCAATCCAGACATGCCACATACGTGCCAGTGAGCCTTGCCGCCGGAATGCGCCGCGAGACGGGGCGCACTGAGATAGGAAAACTATAATGAGAATGCTTGCAACCGAAGAAAGAATCGAACAGTTCCGCGATCATACTCTCCCTCTCACCGACTCTGCTGTTTTGGGCCGGTGAACCGATTCACGAATACTTAGATTCAATCTCCTTCAAAAAGGTTTCGACCGGGATGCCAGGCAGGCCGGTAAGCGGGATGGGAGAAGCTGGAAGTGCCTGGCGGGTTAGGGAGTTACGTCTTAATCGCGATCCCGCCGACCTTGCATCATCGCGGTGGCGAAACCGGGGTCAACCTTACCTAATACAAACCAGAACCGGTTGGATAGCGCGCTCTCAGGCTTCTTGCGGGCCAGTTTTCTTGTGGGCCTCACACTTGGCCACAATGGCGGAGCGAAGACGGCTGCGGAGATCGTCGGGGAGTTCGTAGAGCTGGGAGTCGCGGTAAATCTCGATGGTCTTCTTGGTAGTATCGCAGACGACATAGCAGTTGTGGCACCAGGCCAGATGATCTTCCAGTTCAGCCTTGGTGCGGTCGTCGAGGACCCCGTCCAGGTAGTTTGTCAACTCCTGCAAAAATTCAGCGCACTTCACTGTTTGCCATCCCCGCTCTCACGTTTCTGGAAGTAACGGCTGAGCCGTTCCCGCAACTGCAACCGCGCCCGCAGGAGCCGCGATTTGACCGCCGGAATACTGAGCTCCAACGCGTCCGCTGTTTCCTCGGTCGAAAGCCCTTCCACATCTCGCAGCACAAAGACCGTGCGAAAGCTGGGAGGAAGTCCCTGGATGGTCTTGCTCAGGATTTCCTTCAGTTCGGCCTGGTTGTACTGCTGTTCCGGGTTCGGACTCCAATCCGCGACTTCGCGCGGGACCGAATCCTCCTCGGTCTTTACGTCTTCATCCAGCGATACCATGCGCTCGGGCCGACGGCGCCGTAGCTTCATCAGCGCTTCGTTGACCGCGATGCGTACCAGCCAGGTATAAAACTTCGACTGGCCCTGGAACTGATTCAGATTGGTGTAAGCCTTGAGGAACGCGTCCTGCACCACATCCTCCGCGTCTTCGCGGTTTTGGGTGATGTGCTGGGCGATGCGAAATACATTCCGGTCGTAGCGCCGGACCAATTCCTCAAACGAGCTTACATCGCCGCCCTTGGCGGCCTGAACCAGCGCCAGCTCGTCGCTGACCGGCTCACTTACATTTTGTTGGATGGCGGTCATCTATCTTCCGATGCAACAATTTTCACGCCCTACAAGCGGCGACAAGAATGTTATTTTACTTGGTAACCTGGCCTCCGGCTTATTTGTTTTGACGTATCTATCACGGGCTGGTTTGCGATAAATTCCTAAGGAGCGGCCATTCCGCATTAGAACACGTCCTTAGGTGACCGGAAAGCACCGGTCAAATGACCCTATAATCAAGGTTTAACCAAGATGAAGGGCAAGAAAGCCGGATCCAGCGGGCGAACGGCTGACCTGACCATGGCGGAGAAAACCGGAGTCGAACAAATCGTCGAGAAAGCGGTGTCCCAGGTTCTGGACAACCACATCCCTCAGTTGCGGGAGGAGTTAGTGCGCCGGGTATTGGAGCAACTCCCGCCCGCGACGGATGTGGCGCCCGCGGAAGTGTCGGGAACAGGTGGATCGGCGAATCTGTTGAAAGCGATTGCGGCGATCCAGTCAGGGACGACGCAGCGTGAGATTTTGCGCGCTCTGCTGGACAACACGGTGCGCTACAGCGGGCGCGGAGCGCTCTTCGTGGTCAAAGCGGGCGCGGCCACGGGTTGGCAGGGACGCGGCTTTACCAAGGACGGCGATGACATCATCAAGGACTTCACCCTCAATGTGACCACGGGAGTGCCGGAGCAGGCCCTGCGGTCGCGGATGCCATTCCAGGGCGCTATCGCTGATATCGATCCGGAGTTTGTTGCACGGTTCGGCGCGCCGGCCGATGATCACCTGCTGGTGCTGCCCCTGTTGCTGAAGGAAAAAGTGGCGGCGCTGGTGTACGCCGACGGAGGCGTGGATGGAGGCGGAAAGATGGACGCCGCCGCGGTGGAGTTGCTCGTCCTGGCGACCAGTGCGTGGCTGGAAGTAGCGTCGCTGCGCAAGCAGGCGCAGAAAGAAGAATCCGCCGAGGCGGCCGGCCAGAAAACGGACAGCACGCCACCGGTGCATGCCGCTCCCGCCCATTCGGATCCTTTTGCGGCGCATGCCCCCAAGCACATTGCACCCGTTCCCGAGCCGGTTCCGGTTCCGCCCGCTGAAGTGGAGCAACCCGTCGCAGTGGCCCAAGCCGAGCCGGTGGTTACATCGGCAGCGGCGGCACCCGCTCCCGCGACCGACGCTTTTGCCAACCTCTCGCCCGAGGACGCGGATGTTCATCGTAAGGCGCATCGCTTTGCCCGCCTGCTGGTGGATGAGATCAAGCTGTACAACCAGGTGAAAGTTACGGAGGGGCGCAAGAGCAAGGATTTGTATGACCGGCTCAAGGAAGACATTGAGAAGAGCCGAGCAACTTACCAGAAACGATACGGCAACACGGCGGCCGGCGGAGCTGATTACTTCAGCCAGGAGCTGGTCCGGAGCCTGGCCGAAGACGACACTTCCATCATGGGCGCCAATTTTCGGCGAAATTAATCATAGTGGTTTTTCATCGTTGGCTATCGATCCTGATTGGAATTTCTTT
>JBOGLD010000255.1:0-25229 GCA_050745885.1 Terriglobales bacterium | reverse complement strand
TCTCGATCCTCTTCAGGATGGCGGAATCGGAAAGCATAGGGACGGGTCACTCTCGGGTATCTCTGTAAGGATACCTGAGCCCGTCCGGACGGCGGTCCCCTTCAGGAAACTGATCTGGGAAAATATTTCTGCTGGAAAATCCGGCGATGATGCAGCTCATGACCGGCAATGATGTAGGCAAGGGCGCGCACCGTGACTTCATTATTGCTGGCTACTCCGCGGCGGGCCCACGCGGCTTCATCCAGCGGGCGAAACAGCGCGACCGTTGCCTTCCGCACCGCCGTGAACTCCTCCAATAGGGAGGCCAGGCTGCACTGGCCGAACCGTCCATATTTCACGTAATCATCCTGCTCGAAGCCTGCCAGCGGAGTCGGGTCGTTGCGGGCAATGCGCAGCGCCCGGTAGCTGAACACTCTCTCGGTGTCGATGACGTGCCCGAGGGCTTCCTTCACACTCCATTTTCCCGGTGCGTAGCGGAAATCTCCGTCGTGCTCCGTGCGGGCAGAGAGCAGTGCGATCGTTTCCGGAAGCTGCAGGGTCAGGGCACCCAGGATGTCTCCGGCGGGGACCAGAGAAACATATTTGCCGTAATAGGGAGCATACTCGTTCGACTCGGGCCTGGCGACGACCGACTGACTCAATCTCATGACTGCCCTCGCAGCGACCGACCTTCAATCGTCAGCATACCTGAGCCGACAGCGGGAAGTCTTGGGAGTCATTAAGGAGGAGGGGCTGACTATGGCGGTCGCATCTTCTGTTCTCGCCCAGCCAGTTGCCGACACGGATGTTTATTGCAAACTGAGCTGGGTCAGCTTGACCGCGCAGCGGGCATTGGCACAGCTGCCCACGTTGACGACAGCCTGGGTGCTGAAGTACACGCTGGAAGCCTGCCCCGAGCTGCTGACGTTGTCGATGATGACGCCGCTCACGCCACCCGGGTAATTCACAAAGGCCTCCCCGACGGTGATGGCGCCCAAGCTGATGTCGTTGGTGATGATGTAACCATTGGTGCTGGCGCCCATCAGCCCGCTGACCAGCAGATCGTGATCGCCCGGCCCGCCTGAGAGGGTAATGTTCGGATTGAAGAGCTCGGAGTAGGGAGCGCACGGAAGATCGTTGACGGCATAACGGAGCAGGCTTCCGCTCGGAGTGGAATTCATTGTGGGATATGCGGTGAATCCGATCCAATAGTGCCAGGGCTGGGTATCGGTTGCGCCCGTACCACACAGGAAGAGGTGGCCGCTTCTGGGCGTCGCGCCGAAGTAGGCATTATCGAAGGCGCCGCTGTGAAGATTCCAGTTCGCGATGGTAGTCCCCACGCTGCCCTTACCGACGTGGACCCTCACCAGACCGGTCAAGTTTTCGTTGAGTTGGGCCACCACGGCGCTGGCGCCGGCGGTGCCGTCGTTGCCGGAAAAGGCAAAGATCTTGCTGGACGAGCCGTCAAGAATAACGGAATCGGGGATGCCGAAGGAACCGCCATTAGCGGTGCAGTTCGTCCCCGTGCCGGTGCGTCCCGGTGGATGCGTAGTTGAGCAGCCTCCACCTCCGATCATGACCGGCCCGGCAAAGACGCTGGGGCTGGCTCCGCTGGCATTGATGGTCCACAGTTGCCCCAGTTGATCCCCCACGATCAAGTGCCCGGTCTGCGAGTCGTAAACTGAGCCATTCGGGATCGCCGCAGCACCCCCGGTGCCGGCAACGGGCAATGTGAACGTCCAGTCCACCATGGGCTGCGTATTGAGGGCGCAATTGAAGACACAACTGATCCGATAAATCTTGCCGTCGTCACTGCCGACAAAAGCCTTATCGGTTGAGTAATCCACCCACGGGGAAGACAGCGTAGCTGTGGTCGTGGTCGAGAAGGTCACGGACTTGAGGCAGGAACTGGTGGGATTGGCAACAGTACCCGTGCAAGCGCCGTTGAGCGTCGGGGTCGCGGCAGCCGTGGCGGAAGTACCTTGTCCAGCCTTCCAGGCCAGCACGTGGAAGATAGCGGATCCGGCGGCACTCTCCACATAGGCAATTCTCTTGCCGTCCAGAGAGATTACCGGGGAAGTCAGGACCGAACCGCCGGCGGTGCTCCCGTTGTAAGCCCAGTTCACGGTGGGATTCGCAAGGCAGAGTCTGGGCGTCGCGCCGCTATACAGATTGTTCACGCCCACCAGGTTGGCCTGGCCAGGCGTGGCGCCGGCCACATTCAGACCGAATACCACGTAATCGTCGGTGCAACTCGGCGTCGCATCGATGTCGAAGCTGTACTTGGCCGGAAACATGTAGGGCGCCACGATGCCCGTGCCCAGAGGAACGCTCCAGTCGATTTTCAGGCCGTGACTCTGCAGACGCACCGGACGCCTCGGGTCGCGGCCAGTCCCGTCTCCGCTCCTGCCTGGGCCCGAAGAAGCTCGGTATAGATTGCGCTCAGCCAGGCGAAAGAGGATGCGAGGTTCCGCCCTCGCCCGATCCAGGTCGGCGGCCGGCAACCCGCCGCTCAGAGTCAGATGATGATAACTCCAATCCAGAACACGGCCCACGTGTTGCTGGCGCGGTTGGTCCTGCGCTCGGCTAGTCACGCCGAGGCAAGCCGGGAACAGCACAAGAATCAGGATACGATGGCCAAGGAATTTCATGACTCTCCGACGAGAGACGAAAGAATGCGGTTCTCGGGTCTTTCAAGATTAAAGGAATCTAATCGGATTGTGCCTCCGTCTCGGGAAGGGCGCATTACACTAGTAACCTCTCCCGGTGGCTATCCGTTTCGCTATTTCTCCGCAAATGTAATCATGGTGGCGACGAAGAGGACGCCGCGGAGAAAATACCGACCCGGGAGGAATTTGCATGGTCCGGAAGTCGTCGTGGTGATCTGGCGTGAAAGGGCGTTATGGATCAAGCCCTCATCCAGTCTTTGCATGTCCCGCCGTTTCAACAAATAAGGTGTTTTTCACAGGCGCGATTTGCAGTTTGCTGGAGTAAAATGTCAGTTGGTCACCGAAGTGCGGCGTTTAGCCTGAATCCATACGAGGAAAGGACTTTTGCCACATGTGGAAACCCACGAATCAGCCTACGACCCCAGGCCGGCCAGGTGAGCCGGAGCGCCCGGCGGCGCCCGCCCCCGCCATAACTTCTGCCGCGAGTGAGCCCGCCTCGGTGCCGCGTCCGGTTACCACCACCACGGCGGACCAGGCTACGATCGGCAAGTCGCTGGTGATCAAAGGCGAGGTAACGGGTTCGGAGTCGCTTTATATCGATGGCCGGGTGGAAGGTTCTATCAACCTGTCTGGCAACCGCGTGACTGTAGGTCGCAACGGAGTGGTTTCGGCCAACATCAATGCCCGCGAAATCGTAGTCCTGGGCAAGGTGCGTGGCAACCTCACGGCCAGCGACCGGGTGGACATCCGCAGCGACGGCTCTCTCACCGGTGACGTTGTGGCAGCCCGCATCTCCATCGAAGACGGGGCCTTCTTCAAGGGCGGCATTGACATCCGCAAAGCCGGCCAGAAGCCCAACGGCGAAGAAGTGAAGACCTCGGCTGAAAGCGCCGCGGCAGCCCGGGTTTAAGTTCGCAAGAAGATCACGGCGGAACACTCTTGGTCGATGCAAGAGGGTCCGCCGCTTTCTTTTGTCTGCGAACAGCGAACGAAGAGCCGAGATCTGAAGACCTCCCTACGGCTCTATCCCCTTGCTCAGCTCTTCCGCTTGCCGTTCCGCTACCCGGGGATAAGCCGTACGCCTGCGGCGGCGAAGGTCGCCGGGCAACGAAGACCGCGTGAGCCAGAGTCCCGCCGCCACCGCGCCCGCCCACGTAGTGGTAATCAGGCCAAGGGCTTTGAGGTCCGCCACTCGGCTGTTATTCACCAGCAAGACGCGGGCGACTTGATAACTGAGCAAGCCCGCCACTACTGACGTAACTCCCGCCTTTCCGATCTCCCCCCAGTGCAATTCGGTCACCCGCACCAGTTGACGGCGATGCAGCAGCAAGGCCAGCGCCAGAGTATTGGCCACGATTCCGAGGTCGGAGGCCACGGCCAAACCAACGGTTGAGAACCTGTGGAACAGCGCCGAGTACATGGGAATGGAAGCTAGTGTAATCAGGCTGCTGGCCACCATCGGCAAGAGCGTGTTCCCGGCGGCGTAAAAAGCGCGCGAATACAGTCCTTGTGCCGCCCAGAAGCAAAGCGAGAGCGCGAACCAGAAGAAATACGTCGCGGTTTCCCGAGAATCGGAAAACTGGAAATGCCCACGACGGTACACCAGATCGATCAGCGGCAGGGCCGCCGCCATCATGAAGCTGGTCGCCAGCAGTGACGTCGCCACAATGCGGTAGATGGACCCGTTCACCGTGTCGGCGAACTCCTGCATCCGCTTTTCCCCAAAGAGCTTGGCGAAAAATGGCAGTGAGGCCTGACTGGTGGCCTGCCCCAACACCGCGATGGGCACTGTGAACAGGCGCTTCGCGTAGTTGAGCCGCGTGATATCGCCCACCGCCCCGGAAGCGAAGTAGCGCAGAATCCAGTCGTCGGCGGTAACCAGAGACACGCCTAACATCAGGGGGATGGAAAGCTTCACCCATTCGCGAAATGCCGGGTTGCGCACGTCGAACGAAATGCTGTAGCCCGTGCCAATGCGGGCGGCGCCAATGGCGTTGATCAGGAATGGCCCCAGAAAGCTTCCCGCTACCGCGCCGTAGGCGAGTGACGCGATGCCCAGCCGGTGTGAAAGCAGCACGCCGCCCACAATAACGGCCGCGTTATAGAGCAACGGCCCGAAGGCCGGAAACAGAAACAACCTTCGCGAAAGCAACACCGCCGAGACCACACCGCCGACATAAAAGAAGATCTGGGCCGGCAGCAGAATGCGCGTCAGGTGAACGCAAAGTTCAAACTGTTCCGCGCTGAACATGGGGAAAAGATGACGCGTAATTTCCGGGGTAAAGAATTCCGCCAGCAGCACACCCACGCCCAGCACCGCAGTCATCACCGTGATGATGATCGAGAAAGTTTTCTGCGCCTCTTCTTCCTTGTTTTCCGCAAGAAACCGGGTGTAGATGGAAACGAAGGTGATGGAAGCGGTCCCGCCCGCCACCAGATAATTCAGCCAGTCGGGGATGGTGAAGCCGGCGACGTAGGCGTCCGTCGCGGGGCCGGCGCCGAAAGCATACGCGATATAAGCCTCGCGCACATAGCCAATCACGCGCGACATCATGACCGCCGTCATGAGCAGCAGCGTGGCCGAAAAGGCGCTGTGCTGGTGCGAAGGATTAAGAAACCGGCGCAGGCGGGCGAAGCCCTGAACGAGGCGCGCCCGAGGCTCTGCAGAATTCGCCATCAAGGGGCGATTCTACACGCAAACATTCCGCGCACCAGATACGCCAAATGGTTCATGGGCGTAACGCAAGTGTGGGGCGGGCGCCCCCGACCGCCGCCTTTGACTTTTTCAGATATTCAAATGGGTTCGAGGGTGGTGTATCTACGAAAACCAGGCAAGAGCAACCCCAAAATCGGCGGGCGAGGGCGCCCGCCCTACACGAGCGATTTCAGTTTGCTGGCGGATGCTGTACTCGCGTGTCCTTGTAGACCACGCCGCCCTTCATCACGAAATCGACATGCTCCAAAGCGCGCACGTCGGCCAGCGGATCGGCATTTACCGCAATGATGTCGGCATACTTGCCGGCCTCAATCGTGCCCACGTCCTTGGTCCGCCCGATCAAATCGGCGGCGCTCGATGTGGCCGCGCGAATGGCTTGCGCCGGCGTCATGCCAAACTTCACCATGTAGAAGAACTGCTTCGCATTGTCGCCGTGAGGGTAAACACCCGCATCCGTACCGAATGCCATCTTCACGCCGGCCTGAAACGCCTTTCGGAAGTTCTCCCGCTGCAAACGCCCGACCATCCTCTCCTTGTCTAGATTTTCGGTCGGCAGTCCGTACTTCGGTGCTTCGTTCAGGATGTAGTCGTCGTTGTAGATATCCATCACCAGGCAAGTTCCGTGCTCCTTGGCCAGCCGGATGCCTTCGTCATCAATCAGGCTGGCGTGCTCGATTGAATCGATGCCCGCTCGGATCGCATTCTTGATGCCTTCGGTACCGTGGGCATGCGCGGCAATTTTACGGCCGCCCATGTGCGCGGTTTCCGCGGCCGCCTTGAGTTCCTCGAAGGTGAATTGGGCCGCCCCCGGACTGTCTCCTCTCGACAGCACGCCACCAGTGGCCAGGATCTTGATCACATCCACTCCATACTTCTCCTGAGCACGAATGACGTGGCGAATCTGGTCCACGTTGTCGGCGATTTGAAAGTCACGCTCTTCCGGAAACATCGTCACCCGGGTCTGCGGCGAGAAGTTGTTCAAGTCGCCGTGGCCGCCGGTAATGGAGATGGCCGGGCCACTCGCCACCACGCGCGGGCCCACGAGATAGCCTTCGTTGATCGAGTTGCGCAGGTCCACCGCGAGAAACGGATCTGACCCCACATCCCGCACCGAGGTGAAGCCCGCCTCCAGGGTCTTGCGCGCATTCAGGACGGCAGAGAAAGCGTGGTCGAACGGCGTGTCCTTGAAGTTGTAAATCTCGTTATACCGGTCCGCGCGCGCACCCAGGTGCGTGTGGCAATCGATCAGGCCGGGCAGGACGGTTGCCTGCGAGAGGTCGATCACTTTGGCGCCCGGCGGAATCTTGACATCGGCGGCCGAGGCAACGCTCTTGATGCGTTCATCTTCAACCACGATCACGACGTTTTCGCGAACGTTGTCGCTGGTAGCGTCAAACAGGCGGCCGGCGAGAATGTAGCTGACCTTAGGGGGCGGGGCCTGGGCCAATGCGACAGACGAAATAATCAGGCAAAAAAGCACTACATGCTTCGAGATATGGAGATTCAAGGGCCGCTCCTGGGTGAAGTTCGAATCAAAAGTGCTGCGAGTCTGAGGGCTTAGCCATTGCGTGTCAAGCTCCAAGGCGTCAGCACCCTATGTCATCCTGAGCGAAATCAGCACATTCGCTCGCGAATGCGCCGACGAAGTCGAAGGACCCCTGGGATCAGCGATGACGTTGCCCCTGTTGTATGGAGCCTGTGGAAAGTTCGCCGTGCGTATCGGCCACAAGCAAGTCTAGAGGCCCCCTCGACTGCGTAGCGGCTTCGCCGCCCCAAGCCCCTGCTCTCAGGATGACACCGTCGTGGATGTTCCATCGCTAGGTACAAACTACCCGCAAAAGTTATAATCCAAGCCCATGGCCGTAGTAGCAGGACAGAAGATCGGCCCCTACGAAGTCGCCGGACAAATTGGCGCGGGCGGGATGGGCGAAGTTTACAAGGCCCGTGATCCGCGACTGGGACGCGATGTAGCCATAAAAGTTTTGCCCTCTTCATTTTCTTCCGACCCCGACCGCTTGCAACGTTTCGCCCAGGAAGCTCGGGCCGCGGCTGCGCTGAACCATCCCAACATTCTCGCCATCTTTGACATCGGAGAAGACAAGGGCGCGCCCTACGTGGTCTCCGAATTGCTGGACGGCGAGACTTTGCGGGACCGGCTGCGCAGCGGAGCTCTGTCCAATAGAAAGGCAATCGACTTCGCTTTGCAGATGGCCCACGGTCTCGCGGCCGCGCACGAAAAGGGCATTGTTCATCGCGATCTCAAGCCCGAAAACCTCTTCATCACCCACGACAACCGCTTGAAGATTTTGGACTTCGGTCTGGCCAAGCTCATCCATCCAGAAGAGAGCTCCAGTTCGGGAGATGCGCCCACCATGCAGGTGGCTACCGATCCGGGTGTGGTGATGGGAACGGTCGGCTACATGTCTCCCGAGCAGGTGCGGGGAAAACCGGCCGACCACCGTTCCGACATTTTCTCTTTTGGCTCCATTCTCTACGAAATGGTTTCCGGAAAACGCGCCTTCCATGGAGATTCGCCCGCGGACACCATGAGCGCAATCCTGAAAGAGGATCCGCCGGAGCTCGCCGAAACGGGGCGCAACATTCCGCCCGCCCTGCAGCGGATCGTGAATCATTGTCTGGAGAAAAATCCCGGACAGCGTTTTCAGTCCGCCGGCGACGTAGCCTTCAACCTCGAATCGCTGACCGAAATCTCGGCTCCCAGCAAAGTCGGGCTGAAGGCCCTGGCTGCGCCTTCGTCCCGGCGCTGGCTGCTTCCGTGGCTGGCTGCACTTCTTCTGGTGGCGTCTTGCGCTGCAACGTATTTTGTTGCTCGTCGGTGGGGAAGTCACCAGGAGCCGAGTTTCCATCGTCTGACGTTCCGTCGCGGCACTATTCTGTCCGCCCGCTTTTCGCCGGACGGTCAGACCATCCTGTACGGGGCCGCGCTTGAAGGCAAACCGGTGGAGATATTCACCACCCGCTTTGATAGCACTGATTCGCGGCCTCTCGGGCTGGAAAAGACAGAACTGCTGGGCATCTCAAGCCGCGGAGAGATCGCGGTCACTTTAAACGCGCATTCCTCGGCAGCGTTTGTGGAGAGCGGCACCATGGCCCGAGTCCCCCTGGCCGGAGGCGCGCCGCGAGAAGTGATGGACGGTGTCGAGTGGGCGGACTGGACGCCGGATGGTTTGGACCTGGCCGTGGCGCGGACGCGATCCGGACGGAATGTCCTGGAGTTTCCCGGCGACAAGATTATCTACCAGCCCCAGGGATGGGTAAGTCATGTGCGCTTTTCGAGCGATGGTAAGCTGCTCGCCTTTGCGGACCACGTTCCCAGCGGGGATGACGGGCGGGTCGTGGTCGTGGATCGCGAGGGAAACCGCAAAGTGACATCGAGCTTTTACTCGTCGGTGGAAGGCCTGGCCTGGTCGCGAGACGGAAGCTAAGTGTGGTTTACCGCTTCCCCCGGCGGGGCCGCGCGGGCCCTGTACGCCATGAACATGGCCGGCAAGGAGCGGCTGGTGTTGCGGGTTCCGGGCACACTTTCGCTACAGGACAACACCCGGGACGGCCGCGTGCTGATCACCGAGGACACTCCGCAAATCATGATGATGGCCCTGCCTCCGGGGGAAAAGAAAGAGAAGAATTTTTCCTGGTTCGATTGGTCCCTTCTCGCCGACATTTCGCCAGACGGAAAGACCCTTATCTTCGACGAGAGCGGCGAGGCGGTGGGCGCCAGGTACGGCTCATTTCTCCGCAAGACGGACGGATCTCCCGCGGTTCGCCTCGGAGACGGGACATTCTCCAGCTTGTCGCCGGATGGAAAGTGGGTGGCCTCGGTTGACCTCGGCTCTCCCACTCAGGTCCAGTTACTTCCCATTGGCGCGGGACAGCCACGACGTCTGACCAATGACGCGCTGCAGCATATCCGGGTTGCGTGGATCCCGGATGGCAGCGGGCTGGTCTGTGTGGCGGCCGAACCCAATCACCCGCCCCGCTCCTACTGGCTGGACTTGACCGGCAAAACCCGGGCGCTCACTCCGGAAGGAACGGCCGGGATTGCCGTGACCTCTGACAGTAAGTATCTACTCGCCACGGATGCGCAGGCAAAACACTGGCTGTACCCGCTCGCGGGCGGAGAGCCCAAGCCATTCCCGGTCAACCTGAACGAGAGCGAAAGATTGGTGAAATTTGAACCGGACGGCAAAAGCATATTGATAGCCCAGCGCGGAGTTCCGGCAAAAATTTTCCGCGTATTCCTCGACAGCGGACGCCGGGAAGAAATCCTCGAGATCACTCCGCCTGATCCCGCCGGAGTACAAGCCGTCCTCGATGCCCGCTTCAGCGCCGACAACAAGGCTTATGCCTATTCGTACTTTCGGGTGCTCTCCGATCTCTGGGTGGTGGACGGCTTGAAATAGCGGTCGCCCGCGCATTTTGACACTACAGTAAGCCGCGCTGGATAATCCCCACTGTGTCCGATCCCCTGACCGCGCAGAAGCCGCCTCGTTCCGCCGTTTTCCGGCGCTCGTTCCGCAAGACATTCCCTTCGGCCGTCCGCGGCGAAGGCGCTTATCTCTGGGATACGGAGGGCAAGCGCTACCTGGATTTTTCCGGCTCAGCGGCGGTGAATCTTATCGGGCACGGCGTCTCTGAGATCACGACCGCGATGATGGAGCAGGCCACGCATCTGGAGTTCGTCCACACCAGCCAGTTCACCACTCCCGTCGCGGAAGATTACGCCCGCGAACTGCTGGAATTTGCCGGCGCGAATTTTCGCGGCGGCGCCGTGTATTTCACTTGCGGCGGTTCAGAGGCAGTCGAGACCGCACTGAAGCTGGCGCGGCAATACCAGGTGGAGATCGGCCAAACCAGACGCTACCAGGTGCTCAGCCGGACCCAGAGCTATCACGGCTCAACTCTCGGCGCCCTTTCGGTTTCCGGCAACCAGCGCCGTCGCGAAATGTATCTTCCCATGGTGCGGGAGTTCGCACACGTAGGAATTCCATATTGCTATCGCTGCAGCTACGACTGCAAGGACGGCTGCCGGAACTGCGGACAGGAGTACGCAGCGGAGCTGGAGACAGCAATCCAGGCGACCCAGGGTGAAGCCGCAGGTTTCATTTTCGAGCCCGTGAGCGGGGCCACGCTGGGCGCCGTGGTTCCGCCGCCCGGATACTTGCAAAAGATTGCCGAAGTCTGCCGCCGCCACGGCGTCCTGCTGATCGCCGATGAAGTGATGACCGGCATGGGCCGCACGGGAAGAAACTTTGCCATCGAGCACTGGGACATTGCGCCCGATATCCTGATCGCGGCGAAAGGCCTTTCCAGCGGTTACGCCCCGCTGGGCGCCGTCATCGCGACGAAGAAAGTGGTGGATGGCATCGCCTCCGGATCATTCCTGCACGGCTTCACCTACAACGCTCATCCCGTCTCCCTGGCAACGGGACGCGCCGTGCTCCAACGGCTGCAACAACAGGAACTGGTGCAGGCCGCCGACTCCGGACGCGACGGAACTGTCGCCGCCAGCCTGGAGCGCTCGCTCTCGACCTTGCTCGACTTGAAGAACGTCGGCGATGTGCGCGGCATCGGCCTGCTGCGCGGGGTCGAGTTCGTTTCCGACAAGCAAACCAAGAAGCCTTTCGCTCCGGAACTGAATTTTGCGGGACGTGTGACCAGCGCAGCCCTGCAGCGCGGTCTGCTGGTCTACCCCATTCAAGGATGTGTCGATGGCGTTTCCGGCGATCACCTGCTGATCGCTCCACCGGCCGTCATCACCCCCGAGCAGGTCGATTGGGCGGTTGACCAACTGAGAAAATCCATCGAGGAAGCCAGCCCCAAGTAGCGCCACCGGGCTGTCGGGTGGCGTCCCGCCCGCACTTGGGGGACCAGAGGTCCTGTCTTTATCGACCTGACCGGCTCCGATTTCCCGCATGCTTTCAACCTCTTACCAGTTGATCTCCGATTGATGCTCAGTTTACCTCCAGTGCATTGCACCATTTTAGTCTCCCGGCCAAACTAGCCCCGGGAGCAAACAATGGCGAGCCCAATGACAGATTTCTGCGAACAGTCAAACCCCGACGTGCTGACCGAAGTACGTCGCATAAAGCGCTTCGAGAACGCCGCCCGAATCCACAACGGACTGACCAGCAATCCCGAGAAGCGGGTACTGATCTGGATGGCCGAGCGCGCGCCGCGCTGGATTCGTTCCGACCACCTCACCGCCGTGGGCTTCGTGGCCCAGGTGCTGGCTGGGGCCAGCTATGCCTTGGCTCGCTGGAACCGTTACTGGCTTCTGGCCGGCATTTTCTTTCTGGCGCTCAACTGGCTGGGAGACAGTCTCGATGGCACGTTGGCCCGGGTGCGGCAACAGCAACGCCCGCGCTACGGCTTCTATGTGGATCACATCATCGACAGCTTCGGCGGCCTCGCGCTTATGGGTGGGATGGCGCTATCGGGGTACATGCATCCCTACATCGCGACCGGCCTGCTGGTGGCATTCCTTCTGCTTTCCATCCAGTCCTACCTGGCCACTTACACTCTGGGAGAATTTCAGCTTTCGTTCTGGAGCTTCGGTCCCACGGAGTTGCGCATCCTGCTGTTCATCGGCAACGTGGCGCTGCTGTATCACCCCATAGTGTTCCATGGGCGCTACCGCCTGTTCGACGTGGGCGGCGCGGTTGGTCTGGTCGGCATGTCGGCCATGCTGGTTTTCTTCACTCTTCGCAACACACTCCGCCTTTATGCCGCGGAGCCAATCCTGTGACGAGCCGCAACTGCCGTGCCACCGCAACCCGCTGGCTCAAGTTTAATCTGGTAGGCGGAATCGGCATCGTCGTGCAGATGCTCATGCTGGTCATGCTGAAAACCGGGCTGCATTTTGATTACCTGACCGCCACCGCGCTGGCGGTCGAGACCGCAGTGATCCACAATTTCCTATGGCACGAACGCTTCACCTGGGCGGACCGCGCCGGAGCAGGCTTTGCCCGCCTGCTCAAGTTCAATCTGACTACGGGATTATTTTCCATCGCCGGAAACCTGGCGCTGATGAAGCTGCTGGTCGGCCTCGGGCACATGAACTATCTGCTGGCCAACGGAATCACGATCACGGCGTGTTCCGGGGTCAACTTTCTGGTCAGCGATGGCTATGTGTTCACCGCAGATCGGACGGAAACTCAGTCCATGTGACCCGGCGCCTGGCGTTCGACCGACCAGATATCTTCCGGCTTCTGTTCGAAGGGATATACGTGCACCATCCAGCCGAATATCTGGGGCATGAACTTTCCGCCGGCCGCGTCGCAATCCGTTCGGGTCGCGATGGAGCCCGCCAGACCGAACTTCGGATTCGGCCCCCAGGATTCGTCTCTTTTGTCGGCCGGTGGAAGGCACAGGTTGACGTGCGCGTGCCATTGCGCAATGCTGAGCGGAATCCGCTGGTCCAGGTCATTCCAGGTCGCATTTTTAGGGGCCGTGTACATCACGCCGATGAGCTTGTACCCATCGCTGTTCTTTTCGTAAAGCAACGAGGTGGGATGTTCCGGATTGAACTTGATGGCTGCCTCAAATGCATAGCGGTAATTGGTGAAGTGATACTGCTTTTGCGGCAGCTTGGGTAGAAAGATCCTGAAACCGTCGGCCAGCGCAACTTTGTAGTCCATGTATTTTTCCGCCACCTCGCGCGCGGCCGCCACCACTTGATCGGCCTTCTCCTGGTCTCCGGGCTTCAGATCGCGCAGGGTCGTCATCTTCATGTGCGGCCCCATGTCCATCTTGCGATTGGCCATGGCAAGCATGGCGTGGGCGCTACCATCGTGGTTCATCGCCGGCAAGTTCGGCATGGGCATCCCGCTCATCGTGGTTTCGTGGGACAAATCAGGGGATGCAGCGGGGGATGTGTCGGTGGGCGGTTCTGAGGCGTCTTGCGGCACGTCAGCCGGAGAGACTTGAGCAGGCTTGTCCCCAGTTGGAGTGTCATCCCGCGATTTCTGCTCTTGCGCCCACAGAGGCAGGAGCGCAAACAGCGTGAGCAAAAACAGGGCCGGAATCCTTCTGCTCATAAGGCTTACCGATTCTATTAACCCTGACGGAGCCAGAATGTTTCTGCAATAGAAGAGAAGGTACCCGTATTACGGCCGTAACACCCTCGAGGACCAGCGGTGCTACGAGAGCCTACCCCTCTAGAACCTGTTGAACCGCCGCCTCTCCCGAACGCACGCAATCGGGCACGCCTATCCCGCGATAGCCATTGCCCGCCAAGGCCAGCCCGGGCAATTGCTTCAACCGGATCTCAATTCGTTCCAGGCGTCCCAGATGACCAACGGTGTATTGCGCCATCGCCCCCTTCCACCGGTGCAAGCGGGTAAACAGCGGTTCTGCGCCCAGCCCAAGGATTTGCCGAAGCTCTTCACGCACGATGCCCAGAATTTGTTCATCGGGAAGTTGCAAGACCTGCTCGTCACGGCTGCCTCCAAGAAAGCAACGTAGCAACGCCCGGTCTGGTGGAGCGCGATGGGGAAATTTATTGTGGACAAAGGTCGCAGCCAGCATGCGCTTGCCTTCGCTGCGCGGCACCAGAAAACCGAAACCCGCCGGCAAGCCGGCCCGCACATCTTTGCCGAAGCCCAGCGCAACCGTTACGGACGAGCTATATGGAATGGCCCTCAGTTCGGAAGCAAGTTCCGCGCCGGCAATCTCGAGCAGAGGCGCGGCGGCTGGTGCCGGTGTAGCCACGATCACGGCGTCGAAGTGATCGGAAGCATATCCTGCGGACACAACCCAGCCTCGATCTTGCCTTTGGATGGCCTGCACGGGAGAGTTTGCCCGCAAGGTGCCTGCAGGAAGCCTCGACACCACAGCCTCCGCCAGATCCTGCATTCCGGCCTTGAGAGAAGTAAAGATCGGCGCGCCGGCCGGCGAATGTTTCATGTTTTTGCGGGCCGCCAGCAAACCTCGCCCCAGGCTGCCATGCTTTGACTCCATTTCAACCAGACGCGGCAGCACCGCGCGCGCGCTGAGTTGCGAAGCTTCACCGCCATAGACGCCGGCCAGCAGTGGGTCCGCCAGACGCTCGACCGCTTCCGCGCCGTAGTGGCGATCCACCAGCGCGGCCACGCTCTCGTCGCCATTCGACGGGCGCGGGGCTGACCGCCATTCCCGTATCATGCGGAGCTTTGTGGCTGGGGAGAATAATGGCGATAACAATGCCGGAGCAAGCCTGGTGGGAACCATAAACATCAGGCCATCGGGCAGGGGCACAAGCCGGCCCTTCACCAGGATGTAAGTTCTGCGGTCCTTGTCCGCGGAACCAATCAGCTGGTCTTCGATCCCGAGTCGGCGACAGAGGTCCGCAGCCCAGGGCTTTTCCGTGAGAAAGGAATCCGGGCCGGCCTCAACCAGGCAACCGCCCACTTGCTCGGTGACTAATACGCCTCCGAAGCGAGGGCCCGATTCGTAAACCGCGAACTCCAGCGCGGCGCCGGTGCGGCGGCGCTCCTCGAGCGCGAACGCCGCGGCCAGCCCGGAAATGCCCCCGCCCACAATGGCGATGCGCTTCATAGGTATTCGATGACGCAACCGGTATGCCCGCGACGAGAGGCCGGTCTACGCCGAGTATTCCTGAACAAACCTGGCCAGCGCCTTGACGTTCTCCACCGGCGTCTCCGGCAGAATGCCATGCCCCAAATTAAAAATATGCCCGGGACGTCCGCCGGCTCGCCGCAGAATGGCTCCCGCGCCTGCCTTGATTTCGTTCCAGCCCCCGAACAGCAGCACCGGATCCAGATTCCCCTGCACCGCCCCAGACCCGACCGCATCCCAGCCTCGGTCCAGTGGAACCCGCCAGTCCAGCCCAATCACCTCGGCACCGGTTTCTTTCATCGACGGCAAGAGCGTGGCGCTGTCGGTACCAAAATAAATGATTGGCACTCCCGCCCTCTGCAACGCCTTCACCAGTTCGGCTGTGCGAGGCAGCACATAACGCCGGTAGTCATCAACACTGAGACATCCCACCCAGCTGTCGAATACCTGGATAGCGTCCGCTCCCGCCCGCACCTGTTCCGCTGCATACTCAGAGACCACGGCAACCAGCTTGCCCAGAAGCTCATCGAAGACCGCGGGCGAGCAATACATCATCTTCTTGGTGTGCACGTAATTGCGCGAACTGCCGCCCTCGATCATGTAACTGGCCAGGGTGAAGGGCGCACCGCAGAATCCAATCACCGGCAGGCGCGCTCCGAAGTGCCGGCTCACCCGCCGCACTGCCTCGGAAACGTATCCCAGATCGCCAGCGCGGTCGGTGCGGAGGCGGGAGACGTCCTTCTGGTCGCGCACCGGTTTCTCGATCACCGGGCCCTCGCCGGGTGAAAAATGGAACGGCAGCCCCATGACTTCGAGCGGAAGCAGCAAATCGGCAAAGATGATGGCCGCGTCCACACCCAGCGCTTCAGCCGCCGTGATCGTAACCTCAGCTGCTACTTCTGGCCGCTTGCATATTTCGATCAGGGAATATTGCTTCCGCACGGCGCGGTATTCCGGCATATAGCGACCCGCCTGACGCATAAACCAGACCGGCGGCCGATCCACCGGAAGCGTCCGGCAAGCCTTCACAAAGCGGGATTCGGGAGCAGACATGGGCCCGTTAACTGTAGCATTTTGCCGCCGCCGCCACAGTGGTCAGGAAATTCGCTCTGCGAAGTTTGCGCGACGCCCACTCTCCACCGGCTTTGGACCCGGATCTCCGTGCCAGGGGTGTATCCCCGGCCCCAGCTTCGGGGATTGTCCGCCACCTGACCCCAGGAGGCATCAAGAGAGTACATCCAATCCGCTGCCGATTCGGCCTATCATTTTGGAGACTAATCCGGGGAGGCATTTCACATGGCAGCGAGTCAGGTGGTTCTTTATTTCGACAAGCAGGAAGACGCGCTGCTCTTTACCCTGGCCGCCAGTTCGATGATTTCTGATGAGGGGCCGGCTCGCGCCGACGAGGCGTTGGTGAAAGTGGCCGCCGAAATCCGCAAGGCCAACCGGATCACCACCGAGGGTGTTCTGGAACCATCCAACTAGCATTCAGCGGTCAGCCGAAGATCCAGAATGGGCCTTGGGAGGGCGGGTCATTGCCCCGAAGCCAGCCCGGCTAAGAAACGGCCGCGCACTGTTCGCTGCGTGCCGGCGCCGCCTCAGACCATCTTCTGACCGGATGCCAGCCTGCAGCCCTCCCGCATTGCACGCCCATGCCCGCCACTCAATCCGCGTCGGAAAAGCGACTCGAATAGTCTTTTTCTCACCCGCCTTTTTTTTGCTGTAACAATCTCTCTTCCGGGTCATTCGCTCTTAAAGATCAAATTGGCAAGGTTGCTGGGGGATGACCCAACCGCCTTGCCACACATGAAGGTTGGAGGTGATTTGTGGTTCGGGACCTGAAAGCCGCGAAGAAACCCTATGCCCCCCCTTCCTTCGAAGTCTTGGACGCCGCCGCTGCCAAGCTGGAACTTGAAGTAACCGGAGTTTCGCCGGACGCGAACACCCGGCACATGTGGTCCGCGATCACGAAGCAGCTCGATAGAAAGACAGCGCAACTGCCGCGCGGCCCACTGTCGTAGAGCGACGCCTGCTGCCGCCTGCAATGCCTCACGTTCAATGAAACATCAGCACATCAATTGGAATCCCGCCACTCAGGAATGGTTCTGCATAGAGTGCGGCCGGACTTCAGATCACACCCGGGAGAAGGACGCCCGTTTCGAACTGGAACAGTATGAATGCCACATTCCCTGGACCGAAATGCCCAAGGCCATCTCTAATACGCCTGAAACGTAGTAGCGTGGCTCGGATCCGGGCCGATCAGAAAGCTCGATCGCCACGTCATTCGCGGTCAAGGCCGGAGTAAGCTTGCTCCGCCAGCACCAGGCCCCCCAGAACACCCGCCCGGCCACCGAGCTGTGGGGGGACCACGTACTGGTCAATGTCACGCATCACTTCAGTGGCCCGGATATATCCATTGAGCAGCTGAACCAGCTCCTTCCGGATTCGAGCAAAGAGATGGGTTTGCCGCAATACCCCTCCGCCCAGCAGGATGCGCTGCGGCGACAAGGTGAGCACCCAGTTCGCCAGCCCATGCGCCAGATAGTGCGCTTCCAACGTCCATGCCGGATGGTCCGGCGGAAGGTCCTGGGCGGCTTTCCCCCAGCGCGCCTGCATCGCCGGACCTGAGGCCAATCCTTCCAGGCAATCGCCGTGGTAAGGGCACCCGCCCGGATACGGGTCACGGACCAGGTCATGCGGAATCCGGATGTGTCCCATCTCCGGATGCACCAGCCCATGAAGGACGCGGCCGTTGATAATGGCGCCGCCACCGATGCCGGTGCCAATGGTGAGATAGAGAAAGTCGGTCAGGTTCTGAGCCGCGCCCCAACGGGCCTCGCCGAGCGCGGCGGCGTCCACGTCGGTGTCAAAACCAACCGGCACGTCCAGGGCATCGCGCACGGTGCCCGCCAGATTGTAGTTCTGCCATCCCACCTTCGGCGTGGACGTGACATAACCGAACGTCAGCGAAGTGCTGTGCAGATCAATCGGCCCAAACGAACCAATCCCCACCGCCTTCAATTCGCCTTTGGATTCCTCGCGGAGAAACTCGATGACGATCGCCATCGTGGCCTGGGGCGAAGTCGTAGGAAACTGCATGGTCCTCAGGTCCGCCGGCCCGGTTCCCACTCCGCAAACGAATTTGGTCCCACCCGCTTCGATCGCGCCAAACATATCTTGATCTTCGTCCCAAGGAGTCTGCCATAGAACCCGGCCGGGACAAAATGTCGTCCACCCCAAAGGGATTGAAACTGGTCGTCCGGCAGTTGGCCGGGGATTCCTCCCGGTCTGGTACCCAGAACCTCAAAACCCCACGCGCCCTTCCCGAATCCGGCGAGAGAAATCAGCAGCGTCATCCGCCGCCCGGGCCACGGCGTTGATGTGTGCCTGCTGCTTGAGTTGGGCAAACGGAAGGTTCCCCGTCGCCAGGTCTCCGCGTTCATAGAGCATCTGGTCGGCGTGCCCATTCAGCAGCACACGCCAGTCCCATTTGGGTTCGCCCGCCAGCGTGGCGATGTTGGTGGTGCAGTTGTTAGTCAGGGCGTTGTACCACTCCGGATGATTTCGTATCCGGTTGATCTTGTTCACATAGTTTAGAAACGTGGCCCGCGCATGTTCGGGCGTGGCTCGGGTGTGAAAAAGATACGTTTCTTCTCCCTTGCGGAAATTGGTCCGCAGGCGCACCACGTCGCGCTCGTCGCTCACCGTATAAATCAGCTCGTAGTAGCGGAAAAAGCCACGGACTGCCGAATACTGCTCCCCCACCTCTTTCCTGGTCTCGATCGACATGGCGATGTAGTCGTTGTCGCCGAACTGGAAACTTACAATGGGATGCGCGATCCAGGGGGAACCCCAGTAGGTGAGGAAAATGTCCATGCCCCGTATTTGTGAAAGGTCGTAGGAGCGCGTTTCCCAATGCGGGGTGTAGTCGCCTTCGGTGCGGTAGTCGCAGTTGCGCACGTTGTGAATGGTGACGCGATCGCCATCTATTTCCGCCCAAGCGGGTTGGGCTACGTCAGGCTGCCAGACCCGGTCATTCGATGGCTTGAGGGTAAGCCACCACGCCAACACCAGGGCGAATCCCGCGAGGCAAATTGCAATCCCTTTGCCACGCCCCCGGAAAGCCAGCAGGGTGCCCGCCATGGCGATGCCGTAGCTTGAGGCTCCAAAGGTTCGCAGTGAAGTGCCGGAGAGCAGGTCGAAATACAACGCGGCGATCGCCCAACCGGTCAGCAATAGAACCAGGAGCAGCGCCAATCCGCGTCCCGCGAGACTCGCGCATCGCCGCCATAATGGGGATGGCTTCATGGACCGGTTTATGCGTAGATTCCGCGCTGCCGAAGCGTGTAAGCAACCCGGTCGATAGCCAGCATGTAGGCTGCAATCCGGTTGCTGACGCCGTGAGTCTCAGCGTACTTCAGGACTTCCGTGAAGGCGGTTCGCATGGTGTGTTGCAGATGTTCGTTCACTGTCGTTTCCGTCCAGAAATATCCCTGACGGTCTTGCACCCATTCGAAATAGGACACGGTGACCCCACCCGAGTTCGCCAGGATGTCCGGAATCACAAACACTCCCTTGTCCACCAGAATCTCATCGGCCTCGGCGGTGGTTGGACCATTCGCGCCCTCACAGAGCACTTTGGCCCGCACTCGTTCCGCATTGCGGGTGGTAATCTGATTTTCGGTCGCCGCGGGAATAAGAATGTCGCAGTCCGCGACCAGCAATTCGCCGGAAGCGGTCGCTTCCGCGTCGGGAAAACCTTCCAGCGTGCGGTCATGCTGGTGATACTTCGAGAGGGCCTCAATGTCGATACCATTCTCGTTATACAAACCGCCTTTACTGGTGGAGACGCCGACGATCTTGTACCCTCTCCGGCGCATGAGGCGAGCGGCATTCGAGCCCACGTTGCCGAACCCTTGAATCACCACCCGGGTCTGCTCCAGACTCATGCCCAGCCGCTTCACTGCCTCATCACAAACGATCATCAGGCCGCGCCCTGTAGCTTCAACGCGTCCATGCGAGCCGCCAATTTCGAGGGGTTTGCCGGTCACAACTGCGGTGACGGTATGGTGCACATGCATGGAGTAGGTATCCATGATCCATGCCATGATCTGCCCGTCGGTATTGATGTCCGGGCCGGGAACGTCCTTTTCCGGCCCCAGCACCTCCATCAACTCCGACGTGTACCGGCGCGTAAGCCTCTCCAGTTCGCGTCTGGACATTTTGTCCGGATCGCAAATCACTCCCCCGGCAGCGCCGCCGAACGGGATGTTCACCACGGCACATTTCCACGTCATCCAACTTGCCAGGGCGCGCGTCTCGTCCAGAGTGACGTTGGGGGTATAACGTATGCCGCCTTTGGCCGGCCCGCGATCGATCGAATGCTGCACCCTGAACCCGGTAAACACCTCGAGGCGCCCATCGTCCAACTGGACCGGTATGTGGATGATGAATTCCCGGCTGGGCTCGCGCAGTATTCTCCACAAGCCGTCGGCGAGCTGAAGCTTCTGCGCGGCCAAGTCGGACCGCGCAACCTGCGCTTCCCAGGGATTCACTTCTTCCAGATATGCAGTTGGCATGCGAATGTCTTGCCCGGCCCTTGGCGAACAGATCTGAAGCAGAGTCTGTTCATTATCCTACACTCGGCCTTGATTTGTTCTTCTCCCGTCGCCATCCTGAGTTTGCGAGGGATCAGGCTATCGACTGGAGAGTTCGGCAGCGTGCGCCGCACCCTGCCGTGCACCTCGCCGTCCGGGCGCGACTGCGAGAGTCGCCTCAAATTCCTTCAACGCCAGGTCCGGGTGGTTCTGCTCCAGCAGCAAGTCGCCCAACTGTTCACGGGCCGGAACAATCGGCCCCGGCGTCACCGGCAGCTTCTCGATCGAGTCCTCCTCGTCGGCTGACTCGCGCATCAAGGCCACGGCCTCTTCCGGCTTCCTCTCCACCTGGGCCGACCACGCCATGATTTCGCGCGTCAGAATCTCCGCCTGACTGGCCCAATAGTCCTCGCCTGACCTGCGAAGCTGCTCATGGATCTGCCGCAATCGATCAACCTCCGTTTGCGCCTCGACGACATGTCCCGTGCGGGCGAGACCGAGGGCCCGGGCCCAAACCGCAATGGCGACGACTTGCGGCGGAGCACCGGCCGGAGTGACGATGGCGGCTGCCTCGCCCCATTGACTCCGCTCGACCGCATAGCGCACCGGCATCGCGGTCGAGGCATACGCGATCTTGAAATCGTCTGCGTCCAGTTTCGGCATGTTCTTAAGTTGCTGAATCACCTGAGCCGCATCTGCGTCGCGTCCGCTCTGCAGATAGGCATACACCAGATAATCCATGGCGTGAAGCTCATCTCCTGTGTCGCCCTGCTGGCGTGCCGCTTCCGTTGCCGCAAGGTTGGAGGCGATGGAGTCTTCCCACAAGCCGAGTCGGGTGAATATATGCGATGGCATGTGCAATGCGTGCGGCGCCGAGGGGGCAATCCGGGAGTAGGCTTTGGCCGCCGCCAGGCCCCTTGGTGCGAGTTCCGCGTTGTCGTAAGCATGAATCAGGTAGTGCGGGATGCCTGGGTGCTGCGGGTAGAGGCGATCCAGCGGCTCAAGCAGATCGGCCGCCTGTTTCTGCCGCGCATGCGTCTTGTCGGCCGGGGATGCGTTGGCCAGAAGTGCGAGCGCGTAGAACACCTGGGTTTCGACATCGTTCCTGTTTTCTGAAGCGAGCACGCTCATTGCATGCTCGTAGTTCAACGCCCGCGTGCGGTATGGGACGGTGGCAGCGTCCTGATATATCAATCCCAGGGCATTGATGAACCCGCGCTCACGTTCGGAGCCGGCCCCGATCTGGTGCGCCCGCCGGATTTCCTTTTGCGCCTTCGGTGCCGTCCCGGGCACGATGGGCGGGTCCCACACCTGGTGAAAGTACGTCATGGCAATTCCCCAATGGGCCATCCCACAGCGCGGATCCTGTTCGGCCACGGCTTGAAATGCGTTTTCAGCGGCACTGTAAGCGAAGGAGTGAAGCAGGGCCACGCCTCGGTCGAACTGGTTCCGGACCGCGGGAGCACATGAAATCGGAAACGACACCGTTCCCAGTTTCTCGGGCACGCCGTGGCTGTGTGATTCTTGTGCTGCCGCGAAGGGAAAGATGAAGAGCAGGATCAGGAGTATTCGCGACGGATCGCGCATCCCCCGTCTCCATCGTCGCAAGGCCATAGCGTCGCATTCTACATTGAAGGCGGCGACAATGCGCTCCGCTTGAGACGGAGGTAGTGCCCTAAGTTAAGCCTGTCTTTGCGGTCTTTGCGTCCTTTGCGGTTCAAGACCTTGCCGCCCTTCTCAACCACATTTTCGTGCTCAACCGTACCCTTACGCTGCCGCCAGGTACACATACCGCAGAATGAACAACACGGTAAGAATCCAGATCAGCAAATTAATCTCGCGGACTTTTCCCACTGCGATTTTTGCCACGGTGTAGGAAATCAGCCCCAGGCTGATCCCGGTGGCGATGCTGAAGGTCAGCGGAGTGGCCAACATGGTGATAAAGGCGGGGACGGCTTCGCTGAAATCCCTCCACTCGATGTGCGCGATCGATTGCGTCATCAAGGCACCCACCAGGATGAGCGCCGGGGCAGTGGCATAGCCCGGAATTGCTGTCGCCAGAGGCGAGCAAAACATGGCCGCGAGGAAGAGGACGGCCACCACGATGTTGCTAAGTCCAGTCCGGGCCCCGGCCGCGATTCCGGCAACGCTTTCGATGTAACTCGTCACCGTGGATGTGCCCGCGAGCGCCCCGAAGATGGTCCCCGTCGCGTCCGCTACCAGGGCTCGCCCCACTCGGGGTATTTTCCCGTCCTTGATAAAGCCGCCCTGCTCGCATACTCCCACCAGGGTGCCAACATTATCGAAAAGGTCCACGAACAGGAAGGCAAACAGGATTTCGAGAAACCCGAGATGAATGGCGCCGCGCAGATCAAGCTGCAAGAAAGTAGACGAAGGGTGCGGCATCGAAAAAATCGCCACCGGCCATTGCGTGATGCCGCGCCCCATGCCCAGCAGTGTGGTCCCAACAATCCCGATCAGGATTGCGCCATTCACTTTCCGCGCCATCAGGAACAGCGTCAACACGATCCCGAAGCAGGCGGTCTGCACTTCTTTGTCGGCGAAACTCCCCAGGCCGACAAACGTGGCCGCGTTGGCCACTACCAGCTTCGCATTGCGCAGCCCGACAAATGCGATGAAGAAGCCTATGCCGGTTGCAGTGGAATGTTTCAGGCAATCGGGCATGCCGTTCACGATCTGCTCGCGCACCCGGGTCACCGTGAGCACCAGGAAAAGAACTCCGGAAAGGAAAACCACGCCCAGCGCCGTGCGCCAGGGAATATGCATGCTCAGGCAAACCGAATACGTGAAGTAGGCGTTGAGCGACATGCCCGGCGCCAGGGCAATGGGATACCTGGCGTAAAGCCCCATCACCAGCGTCGCTACCGCGGCGGAGAGGCAGGTCGCAAACACCACGCCCTCGACCGGCATTCCCGCCTGCGCCAGAATTTGCGGATTGACCACAACGATGTACGCCATGGTCAGGAAGGTCGTGAGGCCGCCGAGCATTTCCTGCCTCACGGTAGTCTGGTTCTCGGCCAGCCTGAAATAGCGTTCGATCAATCGATCTCCTTGAGTTCGAGCCGGCTTAGTAGCGGGTCTTGTCCGGCGCATCCTGCCAGGCGCGAAACGCCACCAGCGCCTCCTCCCGCATCATCTGCGCCATTGGAATCTTGCGCTGCAAGAGGGGCACCGCGATTTCGCCATAGATAAATGAATCGTCGAATCCAGCCTTCGATGCGTCAGACGCACAATTTGCGAAATAGACGCGGGAAAGACGCGCCCAATAAATCGCCCCCAGGCACATGGGGCACGGTTCGCACGAGGTATAGAGGTCGCAGCCCTTCAGTTCGAAGAGACCCAGTTTCTGGCAAGCCTGACGAATGGCGAGCATTTCAGCGTGGGCGGTGGGATCATGGCTCAAAGTCACCTGGTTCGCCCCTTCCGCAACGATGCCGCCCGCCTGCACGACCACTGCGCCAAAGGGACCCCCTTGGCCCGAACGAACATTGTCGATCGAGAGCTGAATGGCGCGCGCCATGAAAGGATTGCTCATGGGATGTCTTCCGAGTCAGTCAGTATAGCGGACTGTGTGGCGCGGGCCACCCGCCCGCGGCTTTTGGTCTTGAACACGAGTCTCGCAGGTGAGGGCGCCCGTTCCACCCAAGCGATCCGCGCAGACAGCCCGGGCAACATCCCCAGTTGATATAGTCACAATGACCTGATGCCCGTGAAATCTCAGCCCGCTTCGATCACTCCGCGGCGCGCGGACTTTGTCCTGACCCTGCGTCTGGCTCTGCTCCTCATCATCGCCGAGGTCGGCTGGATGAGCATGGGCATCGTAGACACCATCATGGTGGGACGGTTGCCCGACAGCGCCGTCGCCATCGGGGCCACCGGCCTGGGCCAGAGCCTTTACCACAGCATCGCCATCTTTGGCGGGGGCCTGCTGCTTGGACTGGATACTTTCGTCGCCCACGCCTACGGTCGTCAGGATCTGGATGACGCACGACACTCACTTGTAAACGGACTGTTTCTCGCCTTTGCATTGACCCCAATCCTGATGCTGGCAGTTTCGTTCTGGCCCGCGCTGATGCAGCGCTTCGGCATCAGCGCCGAACTGGTTGAGCCCATGCGTCCGTTCTTGCGCGCGCTCAATTGGGGAACATTGCCACTGCTCGCTTACTTTGCCCTCCGCCGTTATCTGCAAGCGGTAAACGTAGCGATTCCAATCATGTTTGCTCTCATCTCTGCCAACATCGTGAATGTGATTGGCGATTGGGCCCTGATCTATGGGCATCTCGGGCTTCCCGCCATGGGCATCACCGGTTCTGGCTGGTCCACTTGTGTGGCCCGCATCTACATGGCTGGCGTGCTGGTCGTCACTTTGCTTTGGGTGGAATCGAAACGCTCTCTAGCCAGTTGGACGGGCGCGATCCGCATCGATTTGCGTCGAGTTTCGGCCTTGCTCAAGCTGGGAGCGCCGGCAGCAACCCAGATTCTGTGCGAAATCGGCGCGTTCTCGGCCGCCACCGCAGTGGTGGCAAGGCTGGGGCCGGTCCCTCTGGCGGGCCACGAGATCGCCTTGAACTGCGCCGCCCTGGCCTTCATGGTGCCGCTGGGGATCAGTTCCGCCGCCGCCGTGCGTGTGGGACAACAATTAGGGAGAAAAGATCCCCAGGGCGCGCGTCG
>JBOGLD010000254.1:0-7394 GCA_050745885.1 Terriglobales bacterium | reverse complement strand
GCGCCGTGCGTCTTCTCCGCTGCCATCGACCTCGAAGCTCAGGACACCACCGCCGCCATGCATCTGCTCCATCGCCAAACCACGTTGCGGATGGCCTTCGACGAAGGGATAGTGCACCTGCTGTACCTTGGGGTGTTGGGCCAGAAACTGGGCGACCCGCAAGGCGTTGTCATTCTGCCGCTGCACCCGAACCGCCAGGGTTTTGATGCCGCGCAGGAGCAGCCATGCGGCATGGGGATCCATGACTCCGCCGAGTGTGGTGCGGGTTTCGTGGATTTTCTGGATCAGGTCCCGGCGTCCGGCAACGATCCCGCAGATCAGATCTGAGTGTCCGGCGAAATATTTGGTGCCGGAGTGCATGATCAGGTCAATTCCAAAATCCGCCGGACGCTGGTTGATGGGCGTGGCAAAAGTGCTGTCAATGAGGGTCATCAGATTGTGCTGCTTGGCCAGGGCCGTCACCTTGCGCAGATCAACCACGCGCAGTGTTGGATTGGTCGGCGATTCCAGATAAAGCAGCCTGGTGTTCGGCCGGATGGCGCCCGCGTGCTGGTCGTACTCGGTGGTGTCTACAAACGTAGTCTCAATGCCGAGTTTGGGCAGCCATTGACTGAAGAACTTTGTGGCTCCGCCATAAATGTCCCGCTGGGCAACGATGTGATCGCCGCTTTTCAGCAGGGCCAGCACCGACGTGGTGATGGCGTTCATGCCGGAAGCGAATAGCAGCGCGGCATCGGCGCCTTCCAGTTCGGCAATCGCGGTTTCGGCCACTGTGTGAGTGGGGTTGCCGTAGCGGGTGTAGAACATGTCGGTAGAGATGGCTCGCACCTGTTGTTCGCTGTCCGTGACTTCGAAAGTGGAAGTCTGATAGATCGGAGTTGCCAGCGGTCCGTTCTTCTTGTGCAGATCGCTGCCTGCCCGAACCGCCTCAGTTTCCGGGTGATGCTGATGCTTTTTCATGTGTACTCGCTTTTAATAGTTTGAATTCCCCTGTATGTCTCCGTGTCAGAAGTTTCCCCCGACGCGTGTCAGAAATTTGCCCCGACGAACGTCAGGAGTTTGCTCCGGACGCGCCGTGGAAGGGCACGGCTTCCAGCCGTGCCAAAAGAGGCGTCAGGCGACCGGCTTTAGCCGCAGTGGCGTCTCGATGTGACCAAAATGTGCGCTCGGCGAAATTGTTCACAGCGGCTGAAGCCGTCTCCCCGTGACGCTTCTTCGCACGGCTGAAGCCGTGCGCTTCCACATCGGCGAGACTTTCGATTCCGAACGATCGCGCGCTTGCTACGCCTGCAATAATGTGGCCTCGAATGCCGGTACAGGAGAAAGCCACGCGGCGGAACGCTCATGGCATCCGCTGGTGAGCTTCTCAAATTCCGCTTGCAAGGCGCACGTAATCGGACCAGTTCTTCCGTGGCCAATCTTCCGGAAGTCGATTTCCCGCAAACCAACCACTTCCGCGGCGGTGCCGCAGACAAAGACTTCGTCGGCGATATACAACTGGTCGCGGGAGATTGGTTCCTCGACCACGGTGTAACCCAAGTCTCGCGCCAGCGTGATCAAACTGTCGCGCGTGATGCCTTCCAGTATCGCCCCTCGGGCCGGGGTGTAGATCACGTCGTTACGCGCCACAAAGATGTTCTCCCCGGTACACTCGGCGACGTAGCCCTGGGGATCGAGCATGATGGCTTCGTCGAATCCCGCACGGTGGGACTCGGTCTTGGCCAGAATCGAACTCACGTAGTTTCCCGCCACCTTGGCCTTGGTCATCATGATATTGGGATGCAATCGCGTGAAAGAAGCGATGTTGGCGCGGACGCCATGTTCCTTCGCTTCGGCGCCGAGAAAGGCAGTCCACTCCCACACTGCGATGATCAGCCGAGGTTTGCCGCTGTCTACCACCAGGTTCATGGCGCCGTCCAGATAAATGACCGGGCGGATGTAGCAAGCAGAAAACTTGTTGGCGGCAATCGTCTTGTGGATCGCTTCGGTCAGGGTTTCGCGAGTCCACGGAAGATCGCGGAAGCCCACGATGAGGGCGGAGTCCAGCAGGCGGTCGACATGCTCTTCCAGCCGGAAAACAGCCGGACCCCGGTCCGTGGCGTAGCAACGGATGCCTTCAAAAACGGCGAAACCATAGTGCAGGCCGGCGTTGATGATGGGAACTCCGCTTTTCGCAGCATCCTTCAACTCGTCGTCGAGCCATACAAACTTTGCCGGATTTGCCATGAAAGCCCTCACCTCCCAATCAAACGGGTCAACAACCGTTCAAGGGTAACGTTCGCGGGCCAACTCGGCAAGGGTATGCTGGCGCACCTTGCGGGTAGGGACTTACCGCAAAGCTCGCAAAGAGCACCGCAAAGGCCGCAAAGGGAAGGCTGAACGCCGCCCCCGTCCCGGAATTCTACGGGCGGGTGATCTGCCGCGCGATTCAAGCCATCTATAATTCGAGTCCTATGGAACTAGGTTTGAAGGGAAGGGTTGCGATCGTGGCCGCGTCCAGCCAGGGGATTGGCCGCGCAACGGCCGAGGCGTTTGCCGCCGAAGGATGTAAAACCGCGATGTGCGCCCGGAACGCACCCGTGCTGGCGGCCGCCGCCGAAAAGATAAGGAAACAGTACAACGCCGAAGTGTTTCATCAGGCGCTGGATGTGACCGACGCTCATGCCGTGCACCAGTTCGTGGAGGCGGTAGTAGCGAAATTCGGCGCGGCCGATATTTGCGTGACCAACGCTGGAGGGCCACCGGCCAAAGGCTTCCTGGCGGCGAGTGTGGAGGACTGGCACAAGGCGATCGAGGCCAACTTCATGAGCACCGTGAACTTTGCCCGTGAGGTCATCCCGCACATGCAACGCAGGCGCTGGGGCCGGATCATCACCATCACCTCCATCACCACCAAACAGCCGATCGCCGACCTGGTGCTTTCAAACGCGGTCCGGGCGGCGGTGGTCGGCCTGGTGAAGAGCCTGGCCAATGAATTTGGCAAGGACGGCATTCTGGTGAACAACGTGGGTCCGGGCTTCACCGCCACTGACCGGCTGAAGGAGTTGGCGAAAAGCCGTTCGGCAGCTTCGGGTACGACCGAGAAGGCGATCTGTGACGGCTGGGCCGCCGACGCTCCCTTGCGACGACTGGGTGAACCGGCGGAAGTCGCCGATACCATCGTTTGGCTGGCTTCTGATCGCGCATCGTATGTTACCGGGCAAACCGTGCTGGTCGACGGCGGGATGTATAAGGGCTTGTAACAAAGATTGCATGTAACCGGAGCAGGGCTGCTCGCGGTTGCCAAGCCTCTCCAACTTCTCGTAAGCTGAGCGGACTCTGGTGAATCCCGGAAAGGTGGGCTGCGATGGCAAAGAGAAAGCCCGTCGAGAAAAAGCGCAAGCGGGCCAGATCCTCCGGTACCAAGAGCCACCGCCGCAAAACAGCAACGAAGCGCGGTGGCAGCAAAATGGAACTAAGGCACGTTCCCTGGCATACCGTCGACCTCGAAGACTTGAACCCGTTGCTGCAGCGGCAGTTTGTGGTGGGCGGCGACATCATGGTGGCGCGCGTGCTGATGAAGAAAGGATGCATCATTCCCTTGCATAGTCATCACAACGAGCAGTTCACCTATATTCTGGAAGGGGCATTGAAGTTCTGGGTTGACGGCAAGGAGATTGTGGTCAATGCCGGCGAAGTGCTGACCATTCCTCCCCACATGCCGCACAAGGCAGAGGCCATGGTAGATACTGTGGACCTCGATGTGTTCAATCCGCCGCGGGCCGACTGGATTAACAAGAATGATCAATACCTGCGTGGCGGCAAATAATTCACCCATCCCGTATGCTAGAAGCTGAATGACTGACCACGCCGCATCGGCATCCAGACTGGAAGCGGACGTATCGCAATTGCGCTGCATTGCGTGCGGATCTGTGGGCGAAAGCGGGGCCAAGAGTGTCCGTTGCGCGCAGTGCGGCGATCTGCTGGAAGTGGTTTATCCCGGCTGGAAAACGGGCGCGGGAATGCGCGCGGCCGGTCGCGACGCCGCCGGGCTCAGGAAACTCTGGCTGCAACGCCGCACTTCCCGGGATGCTCTGGATGAGAGCGGAGTCTGGCGCTTTCGCGAAATCCTTCCTGCCTTGAACGATTGGAACTGCGTCATCACCCTGCGGGAAGGGAACACGCCCGTCTATGAACTGCCTTCCTGCGGGCGCCTCGCGGGAGTCGAAAAGCTGTTCGCCAAGCATCAGGGCATGAATCCCACCGGGTCTTTCAAAGACACGGGGATGACGGTGGCCGCGTCCTTCGCCCGGCAGGGAGGCTTCCGCTGGGTGGCTTGCGCCTCTACCGGCAACACCTCCGCTTCCATGGCGGCTTACGCCGCGCGCGCAGGAATGCGCAGCCTGGTGCTGATTCCGCAGGGCCAGATTACATGGGGAAAACTTTCCCAGGCACTCGACTATGGCGCTGTCACCTGCCAGCTCAAGACTGACTTTGATGGTTGCATGCGTGTGCTCGATGAAGTGGTACAGCGCATGCCGGTTTACCTTCTGAACTCGGTGAATCCGTATCGGCTCGAAGGCCAAAAAACTGTCGCGGTCGAACTCCTGGAACGATTCGACTGGCAAACGCCGGACCACATCATCGTGCCGGGAGGGAACCTGGGGAATTCTTCGGCCATCGGCAAGGCACTGATGGAGATGAAGGAGCTCGGCCTCATCGCAAGTCTGCCGAAGCTTTCCGTGGTACAGGCCGAGGGCGCGAACGCGCTGGTGCGGACCGTGCGCGAGAGGGGCGGCAAGGAACTCGTCTCCGTGCACGCTGAAACCATGGCAACCGCCATCCGCATCGGAAGTCCGGCCTCATGGAAAAAAGCGGTGCGCGTGCTCGAGGCAACGGGCGGCGCGGTGGAACAGGTGAGCGAGGTCGAGATCGCATTGGCCAAGGCGGAAATTGGGGCGGACGGCATCGGCTGCGAGCCGGCTTCGGCGGTCACTCTCGCCGGATTGAAGAAGCTGGTTAAACAGGGCTTCGTCAGGAAGAACGAGTCGGTGGTGCTGATCCTGACCGGCAGCCTGCTCAAGGATCCCGATTTCACCCTCAAGTTTCATCGCGGAGATCTCTTCGCAGGCACCGAACATGAGGAGGAAGCGGTGGAGGTTCTGTCCCCGCGACAGCGCGCCCCCATGGTCCTCGACGCCAGCGCGAACGCAGTCGTGAAGATGCTGGAGTACGCGGAGCAGAGCGATCCACGAAAGTAGGTTTCGGTGGACGAGCGCCCTGGGGCTTCGTGAAGGGGAGAGCACGTGGGGCGCCCTCAGCCACTGAGTGTCTTACCCGCGGCGTGGGATTGGAATGCGCCGGAAAATCCTGGCGAAATGAAAACCGCAAAGAAAAATCGCGCGCCGCGTCCCTCTCTGGAACTCGTTCTGCCCGCCACGTCCGCCAACCTGGGTCCGGCGTTTGACGCTGCGGCACTCGCCTTCGGATTGTTCCTGAAAGTCCGCGCTCAGGTTGCGGATGAATTTTCCATCACAGCGCATGGCCGCGACGCCGAAATCTGCGGCCGGGTCGAGAACCACCTCATCCTGACGACCTACCGGGAGGTGTTACAAGCGGTGGGCAAACCGGTGCAGCCTGTCGCCCTGCACATCGAAAACCAGATTCCGATCGGCAAGGGATGCGGTTCGTCGGCCGCAGCGCGCCTGGCCGGGATTGCGCTGGCGGTACACTTTGGCAAGTTGCGTTGGAAGGACAGCCGAATCGTCGGCGAAGCCTCGCAGCGGGAACATCATCCTGACAACGCAGCCGCCTGCTGGATGGGTGGGTTGGCGGTGGCAAGAATGTCTGCCGGGAGCGAGGCTCAAGTCGCTTGCCTGCTTCCAAAAGGGGAGTGGTCATTGCTCCTGGCGGTCCCGCAGGAGGCGTTGCCCACCGAAGAAGCCCGCCGCGTGCTGCCCACCGAATATTCGCGGGCCGACGCTGTGGCCAACATCCAGAATTCCATGTTGCTCCTGGCGGCGCTGGTGCAAGGCCGCCGCGATCTGCTGGCCTCAGCGCTCGAAGACCGCATGCACCAGCCTTATCGCGCGCCTCTGTGTCCGCTGTTGCCGGCGCTGCAGAAGCTGGCGGCGGGCACTCCAGGTTTTCTGGGCGCAGTCCTGAGCGGAGCAGGACCCTCGGTCCTGATTTTTCTGGACGGTAAAGTCGGCGCGGAACGCGCCAAGGCACAGGTGCGGCGGCAACTTCAGGCCCACGGACTCAAAGCCGAACTGGTTGCGACTGCGATCACGAAACAGGGAGCCAGCCAGGGCAAAGCCTGGATTCAACGACGCTCCTAACCTCGGCGGCGCTCGTCCCCGTCCGCCAGCCGGTTTGTGGCCGCCAGGCGGAACAAATGCTGTTCAAAGCTCAGATGAGGTTCGCGGGCAAAGCGATCCTCATAGGAAAGTATGGCTCGCTGGAAGTGTTCGATCTCTCGCCGCGCCTCGCGCTCGAGGGCAGCGTTGGCTGAGGACGGCGTGATCCGACGATGTTTGCTGGTTTTCATTTCCTCCACTCCTGGGACTCGTTTCCTTTGTCACCGCGCGCCACCGACACTCGGGCCCACGGTATCATTCTGTGGAAGTACCAATACGTATCAGGCAACTTCTCTACAGAATCAGGGGAAGCCAGTAAAGTACGTTTGGAGAGCGGAAGTGTAAATGGCACTCTCGTGCCATAGGGGTATGAAAGGTCGGTTGAGGGGTCCTCTCCTCAACCGACCGATTTTTTTATCGCCGGCTGGCGGGCGGAATGATGTCGTTCATACGCAGGTATTCGACCATCTGGCCATAGTGGTCGAAGCAATGGCCCACGGCCCCAGTGGCTAGCGCCAGCCGGGTGGCTGTGCCCTCTCCAAATGGGTCTTTAGTAGGCGCGACCAGATTGCCTTCGTTGATGCTTTCTGCCGCCTTATGAAGATAAACAAAGGAATTCTTCAAGTACTTCATGATGTCCGCCTTGCTCTTGACCGAATCCGGGCCGTCCTCTCCTCCCGTGTCCACCGGTGGCTTCTCGCCCAGAATGCCGGCGGCCAGCATGTAGTTGACTGCGGCCACGTGCTTTACCTGTTTTTCGAAGGTACGTACGCCCTTAAAGTCGCCATTCGCCGGGGCAAACGAGTATTTGGCCTCGGGCATGGCATCGGCTGCGGGAACGAACTCATTCTCGACGTTGGCGATGGAACGGTCCAGAACCTGGCTTACAGTACGGGGTTCTGTGGGTTTGGCGGCTTGGGCCAGCGAAATGCCGCTCAGTACCAGTAAAGAGGCAAATACGGCCTGAAGTTTCTTCATTAAGTTTCTCCTTAAGTGAATGCGATTTTTCTTATGTAGGCGCGAGCGTCCCGCTCGTGCTGCGGCGTCCCGGACGAC
>JBOGLD010000253.1:0-6567 GCA_050745885.1 Terriglobales bacterium | reverse complement strand
TTGCCGGTGCCATCAGCCGGGTCGATGGCCACTGCAGTCGCACGGCCCGCGACTGGGCCATAATCCTGCACGCCGAGTCCAGTGGGGTCGGAGGCCAGCGGCGCCGGTCCCAGCGGCGTCCAGATGGTGCCGGGAGCGACCCGCGGAAAGGCGCTCGTCCCGGCCAGGCGCGGCGTGGCTGCGCGCTCTGCCCGCAACTGCAGTTTCTGCCGCTCCGCGCGGTAGCGCAACGCCGCCGCTGGCTGCCCCGGGATCACTCGCCCTCGCCGGAACCACAGCTCGCTTTGCCGCGGCTGGTTCACGGCCACCCGGGCTCCTTGGCTCTGGGCGGACGCTATCCCGGCACAAAATACCAGACACAAAACCGCGGAAAGACGAACACCAGATTGCATACGAACAAACAACTATCACGTGCCCTGTCCCGGTTTCAGTGACGGGCAGCAACGAATCCGCTTTCTTTCTCGAGATGGTTCTAAATGGGGAATGTGCGCCTAGGCAGTCGTGCATTACACCAAAGTGGACTTGACGGAAGCGGGCGTCCGGGCAGTGCGGTCTTGGGTTTGTAAGTGGGAGCTATTCGTATCGCAAGGCTTCGATCGGGTCGAGGCGGGCGGCCTTGCGGGCGGGGTAGAAACCGAAGAAGATTCCGACCGCCATGGAAAACACTACGGCGGCGACAATGGCGGTGGGAGAAACCAGCACCGGCCAGCCCAGGGTTTGGGTGATCAGGTAAGAAGCGCCCATGCCGGACAGAATTCCGACGGCGCCGCCGACTACGCTGAGTACAACCGCTTCGATAAGGAATTGCTGCTGAACATCGCCTTCGGTCGCGCCGATGGCCATGCGGATGCCAATCTCGCGGGTGCGCTCGGTGACCGAGACCAGCATGATATTCATGATGCCGATCCCGCCCACCAGCAGCGAAATGCTGGCAATCGAGGCTAGCAGTATGGTGAACAGCCGGGCATTTTGGTCGGCCAGGTCCGCGATGTCCGCCAGGTTGCGCACGAAAAAGTCGTCGTCCTGCCCGGGGCGAATGCGATGGCGGTCGCGGAGCAGGGCCGTGATCTGCTGCTGTGCGGTGTAGCTGGCCTCCTTCGAGACCGCGGAAACCATGATCCAGCGCAACCAGTCCTGCCCGGTAATTTTCTTTTGCAGGGTGGTGATGGGAACCACAATGATGTCGTCCTGGTCCTGGCCCATCGCGGCCGATGTCCCCTTGGGAACCAGCAGGCCCACGATCTTGAAGGACAGGTTGTTGATGCGGACGGTCTGGCCGATGGGGTCGGTCGCTCCGAACAGATTCTTGCGTACCGTCTCCCCAATAACGGCGACATTGGCGGCGGTGGTCACGTCATCCTGAGTAAACGACGTGCCCTCGGCAAAAGGCCAGCTGCGGATATCGAAATACTGCGGCTCGGTGCCATTGATATTGGTGGCCCAGTTGTCATTTCCGAAAACGACCTGCGCGGAAGACTGGCTGCCCGGGGCGGCGGCCGCGACCGACGGGCATTCGCGCTCGATCGCCAGCAGGTCGTCGTAGACCAGGGTCTTGGTGGCGCCCCAGCCCATGCGCATTCCGCCGCGGTTTACCGTGCCGGAGGAAACGAAGAGCATGTTAGATCCCATGGCCGCGATCTGCTGCTGTGCCTGTTGCTGCGCTCCCTGACCTACGCTCACCATGGCGATCACCGCACCCACTCCGATGATGATGCCCAGCATGGTGAGAATGGAACGCAGCTTGTTGCGGGCCAGGGCCCGCATGGCAATGCGAATAATCGCCAGTAAATCCATAATGCCTTCCTAGGCTGCCTTTGGGCCAAACCTATCCAGCGGTGTGTTCGGCCCCGGCTGTGACGGTTGAACCAGTCCGATGTTCAGTGCTGCCCTGGGAACCATCGATCGTAGTTGCGAATCCTCGACCATCAATCCTCCAGCTCAGGCAAGGTTTTCAGGACTTCCGCCGCGATGGGCCGGTTCTGCACCAGTTCATCGCGCCGGATGGTGCCGTCGCGAAAATGAATGCCGCGTTTGGCAAAATCGGCGATGTCGGGCTCGTGCGTCACCAGGACAACGGTCAGTCCATCGTTATTAAGCTTCTGAAACACCTCCAGGATCTCGACCGAAGTCCGGCTGTCCAGATTGCCGGTGGGCTCATCGGCCAGCAGGATCGCAGGGCGATTGACCAGCCCGCGGGCAATGGCAACGCGCTGCTGCTGACCTCCGGAAAGCTGGGAATGGAAATGCTGCATGCGATCTCCCAGCCCTACAAGTTCCAGCGCTTCGCGCGCCCGCTTCTGGCCTTCTTCCTTGCTGACCTGCGCGTACAGCGTAGGCAGCTCGACATTTTCCAGGGCGGTGGTGCGAGATAGCAGGTTAAATCCCTGGAAGACGAAACCGATCTTGCGGTTGCGGATGGTGGCCAATTCCTTCTTGGTGAGTTCGGAGACGGCGATACCTTCGAGCAGGTAGCGTCCACTGGTGGGCTTATCCAGACAGCCCAGGATGTTCATGAACGTAGACTTGCCACTCCCGCTGGCGCCCATGATGGCCACGAATTCCCCCCGCTCGATGCGCACATTGATGCCGCGCAAGGCGTGCACTTTGGTTTCGCCCAGATCGTAGTACTTGTGCGCGTCTTCGATCTCGATGAGGCTCCGCGAACCACTCTGAGAGGCCAGGTTCACTGCGGATTGTGGAATGGTCGCCATTCTTGTTTCGCCTGGGGCCCTTGTCAGAGGCCGTTTCACGGCTTCGAGATTTATCTTCCCCGCGGCCCCCGGCCCAGCCCTGGCGCCCGGTTGGCGCCTGAACTGGCGGTCATGCCGCCGGTGACCAATTCGTCTCCAGCGTTCAGTTGACCATTCAGCACCTGCGCGACTTCGGTGACGGTATGGTCGGTGATGCCGGTGCGAATTCTGACCGGCTCGAGGGTCTTGTCGGGACGCAGCTTCCAGACCACAGCGACGTCTACCCGTGGAGTGTGCTGCTGCCCGGCGCCTGCGCCGCCGCCCTGGCTGCCTTCCGCGTGGGCGCGCTGCTGCTTGGCGGCAGCCCCGGTGTCCCCCGAACCCGGGGTGCTAGCCGATTGAGTGGCCCCAGCCTTTGCGGAAATCAACCCATATTGTTGGTATAGCGCCCGAACCTGGGCGGCGGCCATGTCCGGTTTGTAACGCAAGGCACCATTGGGCACCCGCAGCGTGTTCGGCGCGTCCGCGACCGGAATCGTAATGTAGGCGGTCATACCCGGAAACAGCTTCAGGTCCGGATTGTCGAAGTCGATGATGGTGTTGTAGGTGACCACATTCTGCACCGTGGTCGCGTTCAAACGCACCTGCGATACCCGGCCGGTAAACGAATCTTTGGGAAACGCGTCCACCTTGAAGGTGGCGACCTGGCCGGTGTGGATCATGCCGACATCGGACTCGTCGGTGCTGGCATACACCTGCATTTTCGTAAGGTCTTGCGCGATGGTGAACAGAGTGGGCGCCTGCAGGGAAGCCGCTACCGTCTGGCCGACGTCGACGCTGCGGGCGATCACCGTGCCGTCGATGGGGGCATGGATGGTGGTGTAGTCAAGATTGGTTTGGGCTACGGTCACGGCGGCCTGCTTCTGTTGCACCTGCGCCACTGCTTGCGTGATGGTGGCCTTGGCCGCTGACACCGCGGCATCGGCGGAGTCGGCGTTGGCCTTTGCCAGATCAAGCTGCTGCTGGCTCATCACACCTTCTTTGGCCAGTCCTGAAGTCCGCTCATAGTCGGCCCGGGTTTGCACCGCTGTAGCCTGCGCCTTTTCCAGATTGGCCTGAGACGCCACCAGATTGGCTCTGGCATTGGCCAGATCGGCCTTGGCTTGTAACAGCGTGCCTTCGAACAGGGAAGGATCGATCTGCGCCACCACTTGCCCTTTTTTCACCCGCGAATTGAAATCCGCATTCAAGCGTGAAATGGTGCCGGAAACCTGCGAGCCCACCTGTACGGTAATCACGGCATTGATGGTGCCCGTAGCCTCCACCACTTCGCGGATCTCGCCGCGATCTACCTTGGTCGTGAAATACCCCGGCTGCTCGCTGCCCTTGAAGCGAAAGGCCGCGAAAATGGCCATGGCTACGACCACCACGCTCACGATCAACCAATGACGTTTCACCATGTGCACGACATCATCCTCACTAAGGATCCCAGAGCCCTTCGCTCGCATGCCGCGGCCTGGTCCCTGTCTATAAAAACCCCGAACCGGAGCCAGGGTTGCGGATAGAATCTCTGAGTTTCCCCTTGGAGCGCCGCAAGCTCTACCATCTCGATGGTACATCTTGCGGCACAGATGCGAACATTCGGCAACATTTACAAAAGTTTACTTAGATGAATTCCGGCGGAAGGTGAAAGTATTCCAACTTTGGGCAACCAAAGTCGGGGCGCTTCTGTGGGCAGAAGCATTTCGCCGTAGCAGCCGACACGATCAAGAGGAAGATCCTGATGGATTGGCAAGCATTCTGGCTCACTCTCCGCCTGTCCGCGCTGGTGGCGGCTGTGCTGCTAGTGGTGGGTCTTCCGGTGGCGGCCTGGGTCACCTACTCGCGCTGGCGCTGGAAATTTCTCGCGGAAGCCGTTTTCGCCCTGCCCATCGTGTTGCCTCCCACCGTGCTGGGTTTCTATGTTCTGGTCGCGCTCGGGCCGCGCAGCCCGCTGGGGCGTGGCTGGCAAGCTCTGACCGGTCACACCCTGGCGTTTACCTTCGAGGGCCTGGTGATCGGTTCCATCCTGTACAGCTTCCCCTTTGCGGTGCAACCCTTCGCCGCGTCGTTTGCGGCCGTGGACCCCCGGCTGCTGGCGGCTTCGCAGACGCTGGGAGCGTCCAGACTCAGAACCTTTGTTCGCGTAATCCTGCCTCTGTCGGTCTCCGGACTGGTGACCGGAGTGGCCCTCAGCTTTGCCCACACCATGGGTGAATTCGGAGTAGTGCTGATGGTGGGAGGCAATATTCCCGGGGTCACGCGAACGGTTTCGATTGATATTTACGACAAAGTGCAAGCGGTCAATTATTCCGGCGCCAATGCCACCGCACTGGTCCTGCTGGCCATCTCGTTTATCTCGCTTTCAGTTGTATATGCGCTCAATCGGCGAGTGTGGAACTGGAAACTAAACGCGATAGCCACGGAGCACAGGAGGTAGTACGAAGAAAAAACAACAAATGAAGAGCAACACCGCCGGGACTCACGGAATTCCTTTGTGGCCCCGGCGTCCTTCACGGTGACCGAGCGAGCCCCCGATCATGGCTGCAATGCTAAATGACGCCGCTATCGTCAACGCCGCTCCAGCGGAACTGCGCGAAGCGTCCGTGCAAGTTCGCAAGCGGCTGGGGCCGGATTTCGATCTTGATCTCAAGGCCGCCGTTCCACCGGGAATCACGATCCTGTTTGGTCCGTCCGGGGCAGGGAAGACCACTCTGCTCGATTGCATCGCGGGGCTGGTCCGGCCGGATGAAGGCCGAATCGCAACGCAAGAGAAAATCCTGTTCGATAGCGCGCTCGGAATCAATGTTTCCCCTCAACTCCGCCGGGTGGGCTACGTGTTTCAGGACCTGGCGCTATTTCCCCACCTGACGGTCGAGAGCAATATTGAATACGGGCTATCCGGATTGGGGAGTGAAAAACGCAGGCGCCGCAGCGCCGCCATTCTGGAGTCGTTCCGCATCACGCATTTGCGATCGCGCCGGCCCGGGCAGATTTCCGGAGGCGAACGCCAGAGAGTTGCGCTGGCTCGCGCGCTGGTGATCGACCCGGCCATCCTTCTCCTGGACGAACCGCTGGCCGCGTTGGATGCCGCCACCAAAGGGAAGATTGTCGATGACCTGCGCGCCTGGAATCAGGAGCATCGTATCCCGATCGTTTATGTGACCCACAGCCGGGAAGAGGTTTTCGCGCTGGGCGAGCACGTGGTCGTGCTGCAGGGCGGCCGGTCCGTTGCGGTGGGGACACCGCACCACGTGATGAGCGCACCGCGGCTCGAGACCGTGGCCCAACTCGCCGGCTTCGAGAATATTTTCGATGCCACAGTCACCGCCGCGCACGAAGAGCGAGGCACCATGACCTGCCAGTTATCGGCAAGCCGTGTCGAGTTGGAGACGCCGCTGGTACGGGCGGATGTGGGTTCGAAGTTGCGGGTGGGCGTCCGCGCCGGAGATGTCCTGCTGGCTTCGCTGCAGCCGGTTGGATTGAGCGCCCGCAACATCATTCCCGGCAAGCTCGTTTCAATGGCGCAGGTCGACGTGATCGTAGTGGCGAAAGTGAATTGCGGAGTGGAAATGGAAGTCCATCTCACGCTGGCGGCACGGGATTCCCTCCATCTGCAACCGGGGCAACAAGTATGGCTGGTAGTGAAGACCCACTCCTGCCACCTGATGGGAACATCGTAAATTGTCATCCTGAGCGCAGCTTCTGCTTCGCTTCGCGAAGCAGAAGCGGAGTCGAAGGACCCCTGTAAGCGGGAATGCCGCCGCAGGTCGAGAGTTCTGGACGCTTGCATGGCGCGAAGGTAGTGCCATGAAACCGTCCGGGGGATAAGCTCATA
>JBOGLD010000252.1:0-6853 GCA_050745885.1 Terriglobales bacterium | reverse complement strand
GCAGAACAGCTGGAGGGATCGGTTCGCGCCGACCAGGCCCAGATCGACAACGCAAAGCTGAACCTGGTGTACACGCACATCACCGCTCCCATCAGCGGCCGCATCGGACTGAGGCTGGTGGATGTGGGCAACATGGTGCACGCCACTGACGCCAATCCCTTGCTGGTGATCACGCAGTTGCAGCCGATTGCGGTCGTGTTCACGCTGCCGGAAGACAGCCTGCTCAACGTATCGCAGCACATGCAACGGGGCACGCTTCCGGTGGAGGCCTTCAGCCGGGACGACCTTACCAAGATGGCGACCGGCAAATTGCTCACGATCGACAATCAGATTGACCAGTCCACCGGCACCGGTCGTCTAAAAGCGATGTTCGATAATCCGGACGACGCGCTTTGGCCCAACCAGTTCGTTAACGTCCGCTTGCTGCTGGAAACCCACAAGAACAGCATCGTGATACCCTCGGTCGCGGTCCAGACCGGCCCTCAGGGAAGCTATGTATTTGCGGTTAAACCCGACAAGACGGTTGATGTCCGCCCGGTCACGGTTTCGTTCACCCAGAATAACGTCGCCTCGATCGCCAGCGGAGTCGGCCCTGGAGACGTGGTGGTGGTGGACGGGCAGGACAAGTTGCGGGCCGGGAGCAAGGTGGATCCGCATGCAGTTGCGGGAGGAGGAAACCGTAGCGCGCAGTCGCCAGAGGCGCCGCCCCAGGATGCGCAATCATCGATCACGGGAGCGCCATGAACCCGTCGCGGCTTTTTATTCTTCGCCCGGTCGCGACAACTTTGTTGATGATCGGACTTCTGCTGGTGGGCGTGGTGGCCTACACCCAACTCCCCGTTTCCGCCCTTCCCGAAGTTGACTACCCCACCATCCAGGTAGTGACGTTCTATCCCGGGGCGGACCCCGATGTCATGGCATCGTCCGTGACTGCGCCTCTCGAACGCCAGTTCGGCCAGGTCCCCGGACTGAGCCAGATGACTTCCACCAGTTCCCTGGGCAGTTCGATCATTACGCTGCAGTTCAATCTCAACGAGAACATCGACGTTGAAGAGCAACAAGTTCAGGCCGCGATCAACGCCGCCACCACTTATCTTCCGCGCGACCTGCCTAATCCGCCAATTTATAGCAAGGTGAATCCGGCCGACTCTCCCATTCTCACTCTGGCCCTGACTTCTGACACGCTGGCGCTTTCGCAAGTGGAGGACCTTGCGGACACCGCCCTGGCCCAGAAGATTTCCCAGCTTCCCGGCGTCGGCCTGGTTTCGATCAGCGGCGGACAGAAACCGGCGGTGCGAATCCAGGCCAATCCCACCGCGCTGGCTTCCTATGGATTGAGTCTGGAAGATATCCGGACCGCGCTTGCGGCGGCCAATGTCAACCAGGCCAAGGGCGTGCTGGACGGTCCGCGCCAGTCCTTCACCATCGGCGCCAATGATCAGCTGAGCACGAGCGCGCAATACAACAACGTGGTTGTGGCCTACAAAAACGGTGCGCCGGTCCGGCTTTCCGATATCGCCACCGCGATCGACAGCGCGGAAAACGTTAAGCAGGCCGCCTGGATGAATACCACTCCGGCGGTGATAGTAAACATTCAGCGCCAGCCCGGCAGCAACATTATCAGCGTCGCGGACCGGGTCAAGGTGCTGTTGAAGCAATTGCAATCCTCGCTGCCCGCCGCGATCAAGGTGCAGGTGCTCACCGACCGTACTGAAACCATTCGAGCCTCGGTGAAGGATGTTCAGTTTGAACTGATGCTCACCGTGGGGCTGGTGGTCATGGTGATTTTCCTCTTCCTGAGGAACCTCTCGGCAACCGTGATTCCCAGCGTCGCCGTCCCCCTCTCGCTGGTGGGAACGTTCGGGGTCATGTACCTGCTGGGATACAGCCTGAACAACCTGACCCTGATGGCGTTGACCATCTCCACTGGATTCGTGGTTGATGACGCCATCGTGATGATTGAAAACATCGAACGCTTTCTGGAAGAGGGCGAGTCGCCGCTGCAGGCTGCTTTGAAGGGAGCGGGCCAGATTGGTTTCACCATCGTGTCGCTGACGGTATCGCTGATTGCGGTGCTGATTCCCTTGCTATTCATGGGCGACATCGTGGGACGTTTATTCCGCGAATTTGCCGTGACCCTGGCGGTCACGATTCTGGTTTCGGCCGCGGTTTCCCTCTCGTTGACGCCGATGATGTGCGCCAAGCTGCTGAAGCGCCACGACCCCAAACATCAAAGCCGCTTTTACAAGTCCACGGAGAATTTCTACAACCGGGTCATCGAATTTTACGGCCGCACTTTGAAATTTGTATTGCAGCATCAAACCATTACCCTGCTGGTGACGGCGGGGACTCTGGTTCTGACGCTGTTCCTGTACGTAGTCGTGCCCAAAGGCTTCTTCCCGGTGCAGGACACGGGCGTGATTCTGGGCATTTCAGAAGGGCCGCAGAATGTTTCCTTTCCCGCGCTGGCAAAGAGCCAGCAGGCACTGGCCCAGGTCATTCTGAAAGATCCCGACGTGGAGAGCCTTTCATCTTTTATCGGAATCGATGGCACCAACTCGACTCCGAACAGCGGCCGCATTCAGATCAACCTGAAGCCGCACGACGAGCGCAAATCGACCGCCACCGAAATTATCCGCAGGCTGCAGCCGGAACTGGAGAAGGTCAACGGCATCACCTTATATATGCAGCCGGTGCAGGACTTGACCGTGGAAGACCGGGTCAGCCGGACCCAGTATCAATACTCGATGGAAGATGCCGACTCGCAGGAACTGGCAGTCTGGGCCACGCGCCTGGTGGAGGAGTTGCGTAAACTGCCTTCCATGCGCGATGTCGCCACCGATCAGCAGAATGGCGGCCTGAAAGCCGAGTTGGTCATCGATCGTGATACCGCATCGCGTTTGGGCATATTGCCGCAGGCCATCGACGACACGCTGTACGATGCCTTCGGGCAGCGCCAGGTCTCCACCATATTTACCCAGTTGAACCAGTACCACGTAGTGCTGGAAGTGGATCCGCAGTTTTCCCAGAATCCGGATTCGCTGAAGAACATTTACGTGCACTCCAACACCGGGATGCAGGTGCCGCTTGCATCCTTCAGCCACTTTCAGACTTCGAACACCGCGCTGGCGGTGAATCACCAGGGACAATTTCCCGTAGTCACGCTGTCGTTCAATCTGGCGCCGGGAGTTTCGCTGGGAGAAGCGACGCAAGCGATCCAGCAGGCGGAACAGGACATTCACCTTCCTCCCAGCATTCACACCAGCTTCCAGGGAACGGCCGCGGCGTTTCAGAATTCACTTTCCTCAGAGCCCTACCTGATTCTGGCCGCCATCGTCACCGTGTATATCGTGCTGGGCGTGCTCTACGAGAGCTACATTCATCCTTTGACCATTCTTTCCACGCTGCCTTCGGCGGGCGTGGGCGCCATCCTCGCCCTGCTCTTGACCGGCAACGATCTGGGAGTGGTGGCGCTGATCGGCATCATTCTTCTGATCGGCATCGTGAAGAAAAACGCCATCATGATGATCGACTTCGCGTTGGAAGCGGAGCGAGTGGAGCACAAACCGCCGGAAGAGGCGATTTTCCAGGCCTGCCTGCTGCGTTTCCGTCCCATCATGATGACTACCATGGCGGCGCTGCTGGGCGGCCTTCCGCTGGCCCTGGGAAGCGGCACTGGATCTGAATTGCGCCACCCGCTGGGCATCACCATCGTCGGCGGACTGCTGGTGAGCCAGTTGCTGACGCTTTACACCACGCCGGTGGTATATCTCTGGTTCGATCGCCTGGCCCAGCGTTTTTCACATTTGAACATCGGCAACACGATCGAGGAGCCGAGCGAGGCCTCCGCGGACTAAGCCATGAATGTATCCGCCCCATTCATCAGGCGCCCGGTCGGCACATCGTTGCTGGCGGCGGCACTGCTTATGGCGGGCGCGCTGGCATTTAATTACTTGCCGGTCGCTCCCCTGCCCCAGGTGGAATTCCCCGTCATCTCCGTCGGGGCCTCACTTCCGGGCGCGAGTCCCGAGATCATGGCTTCCGCGGTAGCCACTCCGCTGGAACGTCAGTTCGGCCGCATTGCCGGCATCAACCAGATGACTTCGACCAGCCAGCTGGGGTCGACCGGCATCACGTTGCAGTTCGACCTCAATCGCAATATTGATGCCGCGGCGCGCGATGTGCAGGCTGCCATCAACGCGGCCCGCAGCCAGCTTCCCGCCAACTTGCCGGGCAATCCTACGTATCGCAAGGTAAACCCGGCGGATGCGCCCATCATCATTCTGGCTCTGACTTCCGACATCATCACGCTGCCGCGCATGTACGATGCCGCCGATTCGATCCTGTCGCAGAAACTGGCCCAGGTGGAAGGGGTCGGCCAGGTCTTCGTTGGAGGCGCATCGAGTCCCGCGGTGCGGGCCGAATTGAATCCCACGTTGCTGAATAAACTGGGCATCGGCCTGGACACGGTACGCACCGCACTGGGCAATGCCAACGCCAACCGGCCCAAGGGTGGAATCGACGGGCCGGCTAACGCCTGGACTCTGGACGCCAATGACCAGATTTTTACCGCCGACCAGTACCGCCGGTTGATCGTTTCCTACAACAACGGCGCGCCGGTGCGGCTGGGCGACGTCGGCACGGTAGAGGATTCCCTGGAAGACATCCGCCATATCGGGCTGTCCGAAGGAAAACCAGCGGTGCTGATCATCGTATTCCGTCAGCCGGGCGCGAACATCATCTCAACCGTGGATCGTGTGCTTGCCGCGCTGCCCTTGCTGCGATCTTCCATTTCGCCGGCCATTGACGTCAGCGTGGTGATGGATCGCACCACCACGGTGCGGGCCTCGGTCCACGACATCGAAGCCACGCTGATCATTTCGGTCTTTTTGGTCATCCTGGTCGTTTTCGCATTTCTACGCACTTTCCGGGCCACGATCATTCCCAGCGTGTCCGTCCCTCTCTCTCTCGTCGGGACTTTCGGCGTGATGTACCTGCTGGGCTATAGCCTGGACAATCTTTCCCTGATGGCGCTGGCCATTTCGACCGGCTTCGTGGTAGACGACGCGATCGTAGTGCTGGAAAACATTACCCGCCACATCGAGGAAGGCGTGCCTCCGGTGGCAGCCACGTTCCGCGGCGCTCGCGAGATCGGATTCACCGTGCTTTCCATGAGCACCTCCCTGGTCGCGGTGTTCATTCCGATTTTGCTGATGGGCGGCATTGTTGGCCGTTTGTTCCGGGAGTTCGCGGTTACGCTAAGCGTCGCCATCGCCGTTTCCCTAGTTGTCTCTCTCACGGTAACTCCCATGATGTGCGGGAAGTTTCTGCGCTCCACGGACGAGGAGAAGCACGGGCGCATCTATCGCTTCAGCGAAAAGATATTTGACTCGGTCCACAAGGCCTACGCCCGCGCGCTGAAGGTGGTCCTCCGCCATCAGCCTGTGACCTTGCTGATCACGATCGGGACCGCGGCGCTCAGCGTTTACCTTTACATCATCATTCCCAAAGGTTTCTTTCCGCAGCAGGACACGGGGCGCATCGCGGGATCGGTGCAAGCGGCCCAGGACATTTCGTTCGATTCCATGCAACAGAAGATGAGGCAATTTGTCGCCCTGGTGATGAAAGACCCGGCGGTCCAAACCATTGTGGGCTTCGCGGGCGGGAACACCGCGACCAACAACGGGCACATGTTCATTACGCTGAAGCCGCTTGAGGAGCGCAAGATAAGCTCCGACCAGGTCGTAGGCAGGCTGCGCCGCAAACTGGCGGTGGTGCCCGGGGCAACCCTCTACATGCAATCGGCCCAGGACCTGACCATCGGCGGACGCCAAAGCCAGGCGCAATTTCAATACACCTTGCAGGGTGAAAATCTGAAAGACCTGAATTACTGGGCCCCGCTCCTGTTGCAGAAACTGCGCTCCCTGCCTGACTTGCGCGACGTCAACACCGACCAGCAGGACAAGGGCCTGGAAGCCACTGTAATCATCGATCGCGACACAGCCGCCCGGCTGGGAGTGTCGGCGTCGGACATTGACAATGCGCTGTACGACGCTTTTGGACAGCGTCAAGTCTCCATCATGTACAAGCAGTTGAACCAATATCACGTGGTCATGGAAGTGGCCCCCGAGTTTTCCAACGGCACCGATGCGCTGCAGAATATCTATGTTCGCGCCGCTAACGGGACGCCGGTCCCGCTGGCCGCCTTCGCTCATTTCGGTCCTTCCAACACGCCGTTGGCGGTGAGCCACCAGGGCCAATATCCCTCCGTGACCTTGTCTTTCAATCTGGCGCCCGGGGTCTCTCTGGGACCGGCGACAGAAGCCATCAACAACGCGCAGCGCTCGATCAACTTTCCGCCCGATATCGACGCCAGTTTTCAGGGCACGGCGGCGGCTTTCCAGTCTTCTCTGGCCAGCCAGCCCTTTCTCATTCTCGCAGCTCTGGTCACCGTCTATCTCGTTCTGGGTATGCTCTACGAAAGTTACATTCATCCCATCACCATTCTTTCGACGCTGCCTTCTGCCGGCGTAGGCGCCATTCTGGCTCTGTTGTTGACTCATAGTGAGCTGAACGTGATGGGGATGATTGGCATTCTTCTTCTGATCGGCATCGTTAAAAAGAACGCGATCATGATGATTGATTTCGCGCTGGAGACAGAGCGGGCGGGCAGGACCGCGGCAGAATCGATCTATGAAGCGTGCGTTCGCCGCTTCCGTCCCATCATGATGACCACCATGGCCGCGCTGCTGGGCGGCCTGCCCCTGGCCCTGGGCACCGGTACCGGATCTGAACTCAGACGGCCGCTGGGCATCACGATCGTTGGCGGACTGATCATGAGCCAGGCGCTTAC
>JBOGLD010000251.1:0-20441 GCA_050745885.1 Terriglobales bacterium | reverse complement strand
TTTTCCCCGCCCGTTAACACCATTCATTGTTAGACTACGGCGCGACCTTTCTGCCCATGGGTTGACCCCGGAGCCTTGATGAACCCCAAGTTCTCGCTGCTGGCGGAGTTGATTGCCGAGTTCCTCGGAACTTTTGTGTTGATCATGTTTGGAACCGGCGTGGTGGCGATGGTCGTGCTATTTCCCACCCAAACGCCGGGCGAGGTGATTCACGGCGGTTACACCAACATCACGCTGGGCTGGGGGCTGGGAGTGACCATGGGGATCTACGTTGCCGGCAAAGTCTCGGGGGCGCACTTGAATCCCGCCGTCACCCTGGCGTTTGCGGTTTTCCGCGGATTTCCCTGGAGGAAGGTTCTGCCTTACTCGATCGCGCAGACTGCCGGAGCATTCCTGGCCGCCGCGCTGGTGTATCGAAACTACCTGCCCGCCTTCCACCGGGTGGATCCGCAACTGGAAAGAACGGCGGGGATCTTCACCACCTTTCCAGCCTTTCCCAACTTGCCGCAAGCAGGATTCCTGGACCAGGTAATCGGCACCGCGTTGCTGCTGCTTCTCATCTTTGCCATCATTGACGAATTCAACATGCCACCCGGCGCCAACCTGGCGCCGCTCATGATCGGGTTGGTCGTGGTCGCCATCGGGATGAGCTTCGGCGCCATGCACGGATATGCGATCAATCCGGCGCGGGACTTTGGCCCTCGGCTGTTCACTGTTCTGGCCGGTTTTCGCAACAACGGAATTACCGACGGAAGCCAGGCATGGTGGGTGCCGGTGGTGGCGCCGCTGGTGGGTGGAGTGATCGGCGCCGCAGTTTATGACTTCGGCATTCGGCGGTTCCTGCGCCGCTCGTCGTAGATGACGGGTAGGTTGTTCACTCCTGCTAACCGAGGAACTTCCTAATCGAATTCCTGACCCAAGTTTCAGAAGCCAGGCGTAAATGAGTAGCCCAGCGACACGCCAAATCGGGTCGCGTAGGGAGAACTGAATTCCTGATTGTTGTGAATCATGTAGAGGTGGGCTTCCGGGCGAACAAAGAAATGGCCGTGAAAGTAATAGCGGAAGCCGCCGCCGATGTGTCCCATAAAGTGGTTGCTGCTGACGAAGTCGGTGCAACTGATGGCGCCGCAACTGGTGAAGCCCTGGTAGAAGCGCAGGCTTTCCCATCCGATGCCGGCCATCACTTCAGCCCTCGCGTGGCTCCCCAGCTTGGGAGCGTAGATCCCGTTGAAGTCATAGAAAAGGGGACGGTAGGGCTGGAAGCCGCCGTAAAGGTTTTGACTGGCTCTCCAGGCCAGTTCGCCGCCGACGCCCAACGGTCCCTTCAAAAGCAGATCCGCGCTGAAAGCCGGGTAGGCTCCGCCGGTCAGAGACACCGGGGCATGATTTCCCGAGGCGCTCGACGCCGAAGGCGCCGTGAGCGTGCCTACGCCAAAAGCCACATCAAACTGCTGTGCCTGCATCGTGCCTGCTATGAGGAAAGGGAGAACCAGAATTGCGAGTAAAATGAGCCGTCTCAAGTGTCCCTCCGGAGTGATATGGACTTTAGATGCAACGGCCTGCCCAGGCGAAAGTGAAAAGTTTTGTAAATCAGATGCTTGGACGGGGGCCTTCCGGAATCGGCCTCTTGCATTTGGCGCCAAATTCCTGTCGGCAATGGTTTGCATCTATAATGCGGCACCGGGAATCAAGATAACCTATTGCATTGGTTATGTTCATCCCCCGTTTCGATATGGAAGAACTGAGCCCCGAAAGATCGTTTTCCCAAAAGAGAATTATCGTTTCGACTGGTGTCGCCCTCTGTTTCCTGGCTTTGTGCTCGGGACAAGCACTGGGGCAAGGCGGCAGCGGATACTCGGGCAGCGCCCAGGATTCCACTCCCGCGGCTTCCATAAAAATCACGGCTCCCTCGAACCAGAACCCGTTCGGCGGCAGTGTCCCCCAGGGCACCGCCAAGCCGGAAGCAATTCCTCTTACCTTCCAGGATGCAATTGATCTCGGCCTGAAAAATAACCTCGGAGTGCTGCTGCAGAGTTACAACACCACCGCCGCCCGGGGAGAGAAATGGAAGGAACTGAGCGAACTCCTCCCCAACGTAAGTGCCGCAATTAGCGCCAATGTGGCGCAGGACAATCTGGCTGCCCGCGGGCTGCGCTTTCCCGGATTTCCCACGGTGGTTGGGCCCTATGGGTTTACCGATGCCCGCGTGTATCTGACCCAGTCGATCCTGAACCTCAAAGCTCTCAACCGCGAGCGTGGAGCGGCCGAGGACGAGAAGGCCGCGCAATACACCTACAAGGACGCCCGCGAGCTGGTGGTGCTGGCGACCGGCAATGCCTATCTGCAGGCGCTTTCCGGCGGGGCGCGCGTGGAGACCGCCGAAGCGCAAATGGAAACCGCGCAGGCCCTGTATGGCAAGGCCACCGACCAGCAGAACGCGGGCCTCAGTCCAGCCATCGATACGCTCCGCTCCCGGGTGGAATTTCAGAACCGGCAGCAACAGTTGATCGTCGCGCGCAATGAGTACGCCAAGCAGAAGCTGGCCCTGGTGCGCGCCATCGGGCTCCCCACAGGCCAGGAAATTGCCCTCACCTCGAAGGCCCCGTACGATCGCCTGGCGACGGCTGGAATTGAGGAAAGCCTGCAGCGCGCCTATGCTTCCCGCTCGGATTATTTGGCGGCCGCGCAACAGGTCCGGGCCGCCGAACATTATCGCAAGGCGGCCACCGCGGAACACTTGCCCACTCTGGATCTGCTCGCCGACTATGGCGACCTGGGAGTTAACTTCGGGAACTCGCACGGAACATATAGCGTCAGCGGGCGGCTGAACATTCCCATCTTTCAGGGAGGCAAGGCCCACGCCGATGCGCTGCAGGCCGAGGCGACGCTGGGCCAGGCCCGCGCCCAGTTGGACAATTTGCGCGGCCAGATCGAATATGAGGTGCGCACCGCCCTGCTGGACATTGCGGCCGCCGACGACCAGGTGGAAGTGGCGCGCAGTTCTGTGGATCTGGCAGAGCAAACGCTGGTCCAGGCCCGCGACCGATTTTCCGCCGGCGTTACCGACAACCTGGAAGTAGTGGAAGCCCAGCAGACAGTCGCGGCGGCCCATGAAAGCTATATTTCGAGCCTCTACGCTCATAACCTGGCCAAGATTGAGTTGGTGCGGGCCATGGGATACGCTGAACAGGGCGTACGGCAATACTTGAGCGGTAAGTGAATATGGAACCAACTACAACCACGACCGTGCACGACACGCCGGCAGTTGAAACTCGCGAACATCCCCCTTTGCCCGCTTCGGAGAGAGACCTCCGTTGGAAACAAGCCTCGCGCAATCCCCGCTTTCGCCTGGCCCTGATCGTGGGCGGAATTGTCTTGCTGGTGGCGGGCTTTTTTCTGTGGCGCTACCTGGGCAGCTACGAGTCCACGGACGACGCGCAGATCGACGGTCACCTGAACTCGATCAGCACCCGCGTGTCGGGACACGTCGTCAAGCTTCTGGTTAACGACAATCAGTATGTTGAGGCCGGCACACCCCTGGTGGAAATCGATCCCAGGGACTACCAGGTGGCGGTGGCGAAGGCCAGTGCTGCTTACCGCGACGCTCTGGCTACCGCGGAATCCATGCAGGTCGACGTTCCGATCACGTCGGTGAACACCGGGAGCCAGTTGTCTGCCGCCCAGGCAGATGTAAACGGCGCGGGGGCTGGAATTTCTGTTGCGCGTCAGCAACTGGAGGCGGCGCGGGCCCAGTTGGAGCAGGCCATCGCCAATGACATCAAGGCGCAGAACGATGTGGGTCGCTACAAGCAGCTGGTGGACAAGCAGGAAATCTCGCACCAGCAGTACGACCAGGCGGTCGCCGCGGCCCGCTCTAGTGCCGCGGGAGTTGCCGCTGCCCGTGCGTCCGCCGCTGCCGCCGAGCAGATGGTGTCCCAGGCCCAGGCGAAACACCAGCAAGCGGAAGCCAATTTACGTTCCGCGGGGACCGGGCCTCAACAGATCTCAATAACGCGCTCCCGCGCCCAATCCGCGCTGGCCCAGGCCCAGCAGAAGAAAGCTGAACTGGAACAGGCCACTCTGAACCTGCAATACACCCACGTGGCCGCTCCGGTCAGCGGAATCGTGAGCAACCGCACGGTTGAAGTCGGCCAGAATGTGCAGATTGGTCAGGAACTGATGAAGATCATCAACCTGGACGACATCTGGGTAACCGCGAACTTCAAGGAAAGCCAGCTTCGCTACATGCGGCCGGGTCAACGGGCAACCATCTCGGTGGACGCCTATGGGAAGAAATACAACGGACACGTGCAGAGCATCGCGGGAGCCAGCGGGGCGCTGTTCAGCCTGCTTCCCCCGGAAAATGCCACCGGCAACTACGTCAAAGTAGTACAGCGCATTCCGGTGAAAATCACGTTTGATCCGGGAGAAACCAAAGAACATATTCTGCGCCCGGGAATGTCGGTCGAGCCTAAGGTCTGGGTGAGATGAGTACGGCGCAGATGAGTGGGGCCAGATGAGTTCGGCCGCTCTGACCGCGGACGGCGCAGCCCTGCCGCGCCCGGCGGTCAATCCCTGGATCATCGCGCTGGCGGTCACGCTGGCCACCTTCATGGAGGTGCTGGACACCAGCATCGCCAACGTGGCCCTGCCGCATATCGCCGGCAACCTTTCCGCCGGGACCGACGAAAGCACCTGGGTACTGACTTCCTACCTGGTTTCTAACGCCATCGTCCTGCCGCTTAGCGGCTGGATCTCTTCCATCATCGGACGCAAGCGTTTTTATATGAGCTGCGTGGCCATCTTCACCGTCAGTTCGTTCCTGTGCGGGCTGGCGCCGAACCTGGGCATGCTGATTTTCTTTCGTATCCTGCAAGGCGCCGGCGGCGGGGGCTTGCAGCCCAGCGAACAGGCTATCCTGGCCGATACCTTCGCCCCCGCGAAACGCGGCATGGCATTCGCGGTGTATGGCCTGGCGGTCGTGCTGGCGCCGGCCATCGGCCCCACGCTGGGGGGCTGGATCACCGACAACTTCACCTGGCGCTGGATCTTTTTTCTGAATATTCCCGTCGGCATTCTTTCCCTGACCTTGACTTCGCGCCTCATCCAGGACCCGCCCCACATGAAGCGCAAGAAGCTTTCCGAAACAAGAATCGATTACATCGGCCTGGGTTTAGTGGCTTTGGGCCTGGGTACGTTGCAGGTTGTCCTGGATAAAGGACAGCGCGACGACTGGTTCGATTCGCACTTTATCGTGATCCTCTCGCTGATCGCCGCCGCCTCCCTGCTGTTTCTGATCTACTGGGAGTGGACCCGTGAAGACCCGGTTATCGACTTGCACTTGTTCTCAAACCGGACGTTCGCCGCTTCTAACCTCTTGATGTTCATGCTGGGGTTTGCGCTACTCGGCAGCACGGTGCTGCTTCCGCTCTACATGCAGACCCTGCTGGGCTATACCGCCGAACAGTCTGGGTTCGCACTGCTGCCGGGTGGCTTTAGCCTGATGCTGCTGATGCCGCTGGTGGGCTTTCTGCTGTCCCGTTTCGACGCTCGCAAGCTGATGACCTATGGGCTGCTGGCGCTTTCCTTCTCCCTGTTCCACATGACCAACTTTACTCTGGGAGTTGATTTCCGGACGGTGGTGTTCGCTCGGATGATTCAGACCATGGGATTGGCGTTCCTGTTCGTTCCCATCAACACCGCGGCTTACGCGTTTCTGCCCAAGGATAAGAACAACGCCGCATCGGGCCTGATGAATCTGGCCCGCAACATTGGCGGGAGTGTGGGCATTTCCATTGTGACCACAATGCTCGACCGCCGGTCGCAACATCATATTGCGCGGCTGTCGAGCCATCTTTCGGCCGCCAATCCGCAAGTGCAGTCCACGCTTCAAGGCATGGCACGCGGGCTCGAGGCCAGGGGGTTTTCCCCTGCGGACGCCATGCACAAGGCCTATGCGCTGTTGCAGGGAAATGTCTTTAGACAAGCCGGGATGCTGGCCTACATTGACAACTTCTGGCTCTTGGGAGTAGCTATTCTAGTAATGGTTCCGTTGGTTTTTCTTATGAAGCGACCGCCCACAGGCGGGGAGATGGCCGTCCACTAGCCCGTGTGTGGGTCGACACTAGAGGGAACATAATTTGTTTCGGGTGATCACGGTCGAACGGGAATTCGGAAGCGGCGCAGCGGAGATCGCCGGAGCAATTGCCAACCGCCTGGGCTGGAAGCTCTGGGACCAGGCCCTGACCGACGAGATCGCCCGCGAAGCCCACGTTGACCGCTCTGCCGTGATGTACTGTGACGAGCGCCTGGACAGCACCTTCCACCGCCTGGCCAAAACCTTCTGGCGCGGCAGCTACGAACGCAGCATGCCCCTGAAGGGCACTGAACCCTTCGACACGGATCGCTTCGTGGCCATTGGCCACGAGGTGATGGCCCGGGCAGCCGCAGCCGGAAATTGCGTGATTGTCGGACGCGGCGCCCCCTATTTTCTGCGCGAGCTCCCGGATGCATTCCACGTTTTCCTCTATGCGCCACGGTCGGAGAAGTTGCGCCGCCTGCGGCTGATCGGACACGGCGAGAAAGAAGCCGAAGAGTTGGTGGATACGGTGGACCGCGACCGCATCGAATTTGTAAAACACTACTTCGGCGCCGATTGGCCCACCCGCTGCCTTTATCACATGATGATCAACACGGCCGTTGGAGATGAAATCGTCATATCAACTGTCCTCGACACCATGCGGTTGCTGGAAAGACCGGTAACCGCCGGCGGGGCGGTGCCCCAGTTCGAAAAGTGCCCCTAACCCTTTGGTAATACTGGGTTGCACCTTTTTCGTTGCACTTTAACACTACTGAAATATCTTCTGGATTAGCATTGTTGCCGGGGAAAGTTCTGCGGAGGCTTCGAGATGGGAGCGGCCCGGATTCCACAACACGCTCTACCGCTGCAGGTGGCGGCGGTCTGCTACCGGCGCTGCGGCCCATCGGTCGAGTTCCTGCTGGTGAATACAAACGGCGGCGGTAAGTGGACATTCCCTAAGGGCGATCCCGAATCGAATCTCTCCCATGGCCAGGCCGCGCAACGCGAAGCCTGGGAAGAAGCCGGTGCCAGCGGTCGCATCGAGCCGCGACACTTCTGCCTCTACCTCCATTCCAAAGGCGTTTTCTGGAAGCCACCCGGAGTGCGGGAGTATGTGATCAAGGCGTTTCTGCTCGAGGTGGAGCGGGCAGAAGAGCCGCACGAGGACAGCCGAAATCCCACCTGGTTCAGCCCTAGCGAGGCCAGAAAGGTCCTGGCCAAGGGCCGCGAAGTGAAGTACGCGCGCGAATTGCAGGCGGTGGTCGATCGGGCGCTGGAGAAGATTGGCCTGACTCAGGCCGCAGCCGCACGCTAGCCTTCCAAAAAGTAGCGCCGCCATCCCGGCGTCCCACCCCCAAAATCCTGTCATGCTGAGCGGAGTCAGGCGGTCTGCGACCGCCTGACGAAGTCGAAGCACCCCTATTTACTCCACCGGCTCATTCGGATACCAGATTCCCCATCCCCCCAGGTTCACTCATGCGATAGGGGCCCTTCGACTCCGCAGGAAGCCCGCGGGCGGGCTGCCTGCTCCGCTCAGGGTGGCAACGGGTTGCTTCTTTAAATTGACCCTCTCATGAGACGATTAAAGAAATGCTCCAGCTTTCCTCTGCCGGAAAACGCTATGGCCATAAGCTCCTGTTCGAAGGAGCGGACTGGATGATTACGCCCCGCGACCGCGTGGGCCTGGTGGGCGCCAACGGCACCGGCAAGTCGACCCTGATGAAAATCCTGGCTGGGTTAGAAAGCCTGGACTATGGCTCGGTCAGCCGGGCCAAGGGCATCAGTGCCGGCTACCTGCCGCAGGACGGCCTGGCGCTCTCCGGACGCACCGTATTCGCCGAGTGTATGTCGGTGTTTGCGCATCTGCGGGCCATGGAAGCAGAAATGGAAGAGCTGACCGGGCGCATGTCCGAACTCGACCACGCCTCTCCCGACTACGCGCAGGTGGCGGAGCGCTACCAGCGCATTGAGCACGAATTTACTACCCGCGACGGATACGCCATCGAGGCCCAGGTCGGCAGCGTGCTCTCCGGATTGGGTTTTCGCAAGGAAGACTGGACCCGGCAGACCGAGGAATTTTCCGGCGGGTGGCAGATGCGCATCGCGCTGGTCAAGCTGCTGCTGCAGCGGCCCAACCTGTTGCTGCTGGACGAGCCCACCAACCATCTTGATCTTGAAGCCCGCAACTGGCTGGAAGAGTATCTCGGCAGCTATCCCTACGCTTTTGTGCTGATCTCGCACGACCGCTATTTTCTCGACGTAACCATCAACAAGATGGTCGAAATCTGGAACAAGCGGGTTCATCTTTACCATGGCAACTACGAAAAATATCTGAACGCCAAGACGCAACGCCTGGAGCAGCTCGAAGCCGCCTATCGCAACCAGCGCGAGCGCATCGAACAGCTGGAAGTTTTTATCAACCGATTCCGCTATCAGGCCACCAAGGCCAAGCAGGTGCAGAGCCGGATCAAGGAACTGGAGAAGATAGAACGCATCGAACTGCCGGAAGAAGAAAAGACCATTCATTTCTCCTTCCCCCAGCCCAAGCCCGCCGGCCGGATCGTGGCCGAGTTTGTGGGGGTGGCGAAATCCTACGGCGAGAAAGAAGTGTTTCGCGACGTCAGTTTCCTGATCGAGCGCGGCGACCGGATTGCGCTGGTGGGAGTGAACGGGGCCGGAAAATCCACGCTGATCAAGTTGTTGGCACAAACCGAACCCTTGACCCAGGGCGACTACCGCCTGGGACACAACGTCGAGCCGGACTACTTCGCGCAGGACCAGTACAAGGAACTCGATCCCGAGGCGCGCATCCTGGACGATCTGGCTGAGATTTCGCCACGCTCCACTCAGACCGAACTGCGTAGCCTTCTGGGATGCTTCCTGTTCTCCGCCGATGACGTTTTCAAGCGCATCGGCGTGCTCTCGGGCGGCGAGCGCAACCGCTATGCGCTGCTGCGAATGCTGCTGCATCCGGCAAATTTTCTGCTGCTCGACGAGCCCACCAACCACCTGGACATGCGGGCCAAAGACGTCCTGCTGAAGGCGCTGACCGACTACAACGGCACCGTGGTTTTCGTCTCGCACGACCGCTATTTCATCGACAAACTGGCGACGCGAGTTCTAGAAGTCGGGGATGGCCGGGTCGAGGTCTATCCCGGCAACTATGAAGATTACCGCTGGCGAAAAGAGGGCGGCGCCGCGGCGTTGCAAAAGGCGGTTACGTCACCAGCCAATTCGCAGCCTGCGAATGGCCATCCCGCCGGGCAGCCGCCGAAATCCGAGGACCATGGCTCCAGGCGCCTGAACCCCATCAAACGCAAACAGATCGAAGATCGTGTGCACGAACTTGAGGGTGAGATCAACCGCCTGGAAGATACCATCGCCGAGTGTGAAGCCGCCCTGCAGAGCTTCGTCAGCGCCGAGGAAACACAGCGGGTTGCGCAGGAACTGGGCGCTACGCGAGCCGAGTTGCAGCGGCGGATGGTGGAATGGGAACAACTGGGCCAGACGCTCGAGACCTGAACCAGCTTTGCTCTCCGGACTGCACCTGCGGCGGCTGAAGCAGCATTGAAAATAGAGCATTTAATGCCGGTTGAGACCCAGCTCCACCCAAGCAGTCTCCCCGAGCACCCGATTACCCGATACCTTCGACACCCGTACAGGTTCTTCCGTAACCTGCTTTCTTGCCTGCTGCCATGCGATAGTCAGTTTGGCCAATCGGCCATAGACAAGCAGACTCGCCGCATGCGGTAACGCCCATAGTGCGCGCCGCGCGGAAAACTCAAAGGAGCGCCGCAACCGATGCTGCAGCCATCAGATTCTCAAAAATCGCAGTTACCCTCGAACCCATCCTTCAGCCCCAGCAAGACGGTCAGCGTGCCCGTGGAACAGGCTACAATCGGCCGCTCCGTGGTCATCAAAGGCGAAGTCAGCGGCACGGAATCGCTCTACATCGATGGGCGAATCGAGGGCACCGTCAATTTTGCCGAGCACAGAGTGACGATTGGACGCAACGGCAGCGTCGCCGCCAATATCACTGCCCGCGAAGTTGTAATCCAGGGCAAGGTGCAGGGCAACATCCAGTGCACCGACCGTCTGGACATCCGCAGTGAAGGCGCTCTGACCGGTGATGTCATCACCCAGCGCATCAGCGTGGAGGACGGAGCTGTGCTGAAGGGCAGCGTGCAGGTACGCGCGGTCGAGCACAAGCAGGATAAGTCTCAGGCCCAGAAGCAGGCGCAAGCTGAGATCAAGCCGGCCGAGCCGCCGAAAGCGGCAGCCGCAGTCGCCGGCGTCTAGCTCGCTTCAGTTGGCATTGTAGGGCGGACACTCCCTTCGACTTCGCTCAGGGCAGGCTTTGTCCGCCCGGCCTTTGACTTTTCGTATTTAGAAGACAGGCCAAAATCAAAGTCAAAATCTAAGGCCAAAAGCGGCGGGCGAGGGTCCCCGCCCCACACTCTTACTTCTTTTCTCCCGGTTTCAAATCGAGAGCTGCGGAATTCATACAGTAGCGCAGGCCGGTCGGCGCGGGCCCGTCTTCAAAGACATGTCCCAGATGGGCATTACAACGCGCGCATCGGGTTTCGGTGCGAACCATACCGTATGTTTTGTCGGTATGGTTCACCACTGCGGCCTCGTCCACCGGCTTCCAGAAGCTGGGCCAGCCCGTGCCGGACTCGAACTTGGTCTCTGAGCTGAACAACGGTTGGCCGCAACAGACACAGGCATAAGTGCCCGCATCTTTCGTCTTCCAGTATTTGCCGCTAAACGCCGGTTCGGTTCCCGCCTTGCGGGTTACGTAGTATTGTTCGGGCGAGAGCTGCTTTTGCCATTCTGTTTCCGGCTTGTCAATTTTCTCGGCCATTGCCTTCTCCAAATCGTGAATAGGTTTTTGCTGTTTAGCCACCCTCAAATCTCGATGACCATGTCATCGAGGCGAGTGGGATAAGTGTTTAGCACTTCGCCCTTGTCCTTGCGCACGACGACCGTGTCCGAGTGCCGAAATCCGCCCCAGTCCGGATCGTAAACCCCCGGCTCGCAGCTGAAAGTCATGCCCTGCCGCAGTACTGTCTTGTCGCCTTCGGCGATCCAGGGAGGTTCGTGGCCTTCCAGACCAATACCGTGCCCAGTGCGGTGTTTCAGGAACTTCTCAAACCCTGCTTTACGAATCTGGTCCAGACTCATCCGGTCCACATCCTGGGCGACCGCGCCTTCTTTCAGGTTCTCGACGCCGGTGTCGTGGGCCGCCAGCATGGCGTCGAACAGGCGCTTGGCGTAATCGGTTGGCTTGCCCACGCTGAACGAGCGTTCACACTCGACGTTGTATCCTCCCACCTGGGCGCCGAAACTGAGGATCAGGGCGTCTCCCGTTTTCAACCGGTCTTTGCTCGGGACCGCGTGAGGGAACGCCGAACGCTTGCCGAACGGCACCAACCCGCCGAAGGGAGGATCGATGCCCACGCCTACTACATCGTGCAGTTCCCTGGACATGCGGTCAGCGACAGCATCGGCCGTCACCTTCAGAATTTCGTCCTCGGTCACTCTGCCGTTGTGTTGCACGAATTCGCGGCCGGCTTGCACTTTGAAGTCGGCGTACGTCATGGCCCGGCGCATGATGCGAAGTTCGTCGTCGTCCTTGACCAGGCGAAGGTCCTCGACCAGATCTCCGGCCACAACGATCTTGGCCTTGGGCGCCCCCAGGTTCATTTGATGCAACCGGCTGGGCCGGGGTTCTTCCACGCCGATCCGCGCCCGGTCGAGTCCGCGTTTTGCCACGCGCTCGAAAATCCAGCGCACCCGGTTTACCGGGCCGGGAAAATCGAAGTAGGACTCGTAGTCTTTCACCCACCAGGTCTTGACCTGATCAACTTCCAGGCCGGGAACGAACATCACGGGATCTCCCGACTCTGGAATCAACGCTGCCAACGGACGCTCAGTCGAAAGATGGAAGTATCCCACGGTGTAAATGATGTTGGTCGCGTCCAGAAGGAGCAGCGCGTTGAGCTTGCGCTCTTTCATTTTCTCCTGCACGTCGACAATCTTGCGCCGATACCAGTCCGGTTCCAGGCGGTCGTGCGGGCCGGTGTCTGTCATGGAAGTTGCCATGCGCAGAAAGCGCGCCCTGCCCAGTTTGTTCACGTCCGTGGTAAAGCTCAGCGCCGCCACACCGGAAAGCGTGCGCATGAACTCCCTTCGGTTTGCCATGGAGCCTCCGCCCGGAACAATATCCTTGAAACTTCAGAAGCGACTTATCTTAGCTTACCTGCCCGCTTCGCTGCGCGCCGGTGGACAACTGTCAGGCCGGTTCATACACTGCTAGTCTGGTGTTCTGTAGCCCGGTATGCGACTTGTTACTTTTGAAGATAGCGCGCGGCGGTCCCGCATCGGCGCCCTTGCTCCCGACGAACGACTGGTTGACCTGAACTCGGCCTGCGCCCAGTATTTGCGTGAGGTCGAGAACGAAAGCGCGTTCTACCGCCTGGCAGACGCGCTGGTCCCGCCTGACATGCGCGAACTTTTCTCCGGCGCCGACACCGGACTGGAAGCGGCCCGTAAGGCCTTTGACTACGTGCTGGGGAGCGCCAGCGTCACTGCGCCGCGCGGAGAGCCCATCTTCTATTCGGCCGATGAGGTCGCTCTCAAGGCGCCGATTGTCCCCAGGAAGTTTTTTCATGCCGCAGGCTTCCGCAATGTCGATGCCATCATCGGGCATGAAGAGCCAGTGGTCTATCCCGAGCACCTCACCCGGGAACTGGATTGCGAGGTCGAACTCGCCGTCGTTTTGAAAAAGAGCGGTAAATATTTTGAGCCGGAAGATGCCGCGGGTTACGTCGGGGGCTACGTCATTTTCAACCGCATTACGGCCCGCGACATTCAGCGTCGCGAGATGAAGTCAGGAGGACCCGGCCTCTGCAACGGGCTCGACACGTTCTGTCCCTTGGGCCCGTGGATCGTGACCGCTGACGAGATTCGCGACCCGCATGTCCTGGCCATGGAATTGCGAGTGAACGGCGCGCCCCGGCAACAATCAAATTCCAGCAAATTGTCGGTCAAGATTCCGGAGCTTCTTGCAAACTATTCCCCCATGGGCTATAGCGCAGGCGACGTGGTTTCTGCCGGCACGGTTTCCGGCTCGACCGCGCTGGGCGGCGATGCAACAGCCGGGCATCTCAAAGTGGGTGATGTAATGGAATGCGAGATCGAGAATATTGGAATCCTGCGCAATCGCACCATTTCCTGGGAGGAAGCCTACGGCCGCAAGCCCGCCGCCCTGGCTACTCAGGAAACATCCCGGTAGGAGCGCCGTTCTCAGTTCAGTGCTGCCTGCAAGCCATCGATCAATTTCTGCACATTCTTCTTGCCCAAGGGCTCAAGCAGACCGCCTGCCACCGAAGCCAGGGCGCCGAAGACCTGAGCTTCGCCCTGCCAGGCCACTTTCGTTCCGCCGGCTGCAGGGGCGAGATCAAAGCCGGCCGTCATGGCCACCTTCCCGCCGGCCGCGCTGCCCTGCCCTTTGTACTGCGCCCGTGTGGGACGTTCAGCCTGGCTCAGTTCCATCTTCATGTCGGCTGCGCCTTTGATATAAGAAATGCCGACATTCACTTTCACGGTGAAATGCGTATCATCCTGCTGCGTCATACCCTGGAAGTCGGGGAGTAGCGGAGCAAATTTCTTGGGGTCGGTGAGAAAGTCATAGACCTCTTCCGGGGTCCGCTTGATTTCAAACTCGCCGCCAAATTTGATTGCCATGTCTCAGGTTCCTTTCGTACTTGTGCCCGGCGGCTTGCCCGGTGCTGGAACTTCCGTCTCGGAGCACGCGATCGTCCGATATTCCCCGCGGTGATAAAGCAGCGGATCGCCCGCACGCACCACTACTTGTTCGACCTCAGCGATAAAAATTGTATGGTCGCCCGCATCCTGCGAGGTGTGCAGGCGGCACTCGAGGTATGTCAGGGCGCCTTTCAGCACCGGAGTGCCGTGGGCGGTGCGATCAAAGTGCGCCCCCGCTTCCTGCTCGGCGTGGCGATGGTCCTGGGCAGGGCGCGCATAGTATTCCGAAATGATTTGCTGGTCCTGCGCCAGCACGTTTACCCCAAACCGCTTCCGGGCATGGAGGTGGGTATGGGTACGGGCGCGATGGTCCACGCAAACCAGCACCAACGGCGGATCGAGCGACACCGAACTGAAAGCATTCGCGGTCATGCCGTGAACTTCACCCTCATAGTCGACCGTAATTACGGTCACTCCAGTGGCAAAACTGCCCAGCGCGCTGCGGAATTCTGCTTGACTGACGGCCATGTGTAGGCTGAAGCCCTGACGTCTCGTGGAGTTTCCGGCCGAGCCGGGCCATTGCCGATTCTGCCCTAAGAGTTTTATCACTAAACCGGTGGGGTTGAACAATTCAACCACCTGCGGAAACTCGCACGCTGCACACAGCGTTTCGAATCGCTCTCATGTATCATTCTGGTGTTCGTACTGTGACACTCCTCTTCCGGACCTGCCAGGCTGAAGACATGCGAGTGCAAGACAATTCGTTCGCGGCTCCGCTCGACGAACTTGGTGACGGGCTGCCGCTCTCGCGCGAAGGGGCTTGCCAACTCCTTCGTTGCCCAGACGATGAACTTCCGGCCCTTCTCGCCGCAGCGCTGGAGCTAAAGCAACGATTCAAGCCCGGCATCATTACCTACTCCCGCAAAGTCTTCATCCCGCTAACCAATCTGTGCCGCGACTACTGTGGCTATTGCACTTTCCGTCGCGATCCGGGTGAACCGGGCGCGCACACCATGACCCCGCACCAGGTCATGGAAGTGGCGCGGGCGGGCGAAAAGATGGGTTGCACCGAGGCCCTGTTCAGTCTGGGCGACAAGCCGGAGCTGACGTTTCCTGAAATGCGCGCGACCCTCCGTCATCTGGGATACAACTCGACTCTCCACTATCTTGAGGGCATGTGCGAACTCCTTCTGCGCGAGACCAGCCTGTTGCCGCATCCCAATCCCGGATTGTTGAGCGCCGAGTGGATCACTCGCCTGGCGGCGGTTTCCCCAAGCATGGGCCTCATGCTGGAAACTACGAGCAGCGCCCTGCTCGCGCCCGGCGCTGCCCACGATAACGCGCTCGACAAGGTCCCAGCCAAACGCTTGCGCACGATTGCAGAAGCGGGCAAACAGGCGGTTCCCTTCACCACCGGCCTGTTGATCGGAATCGGCGAAACTCCGGAGGACCGGGTGGACACGCTGCTCGCCATCCGCGAACTGCACCGCCGCTACGGTCACATCCAGGAAGTGATCGTGCAGAATTTCCGGGTCAAGCCGGAAATCCCCATGCGTGACTGGCCGGAACCGACCCGAGGCGAGATGCTGCGAACGATCGCGGTAGCGCGACTGCTTATGCCGGAGGTCAATATCCAGGCGCCGCCGAATCTTTCCGCACCCTATTACGAGGAGCTGCTCGACGCCGGAATCAACGACTGGGGCGGGGTTTCGCCCCTGACCCCTGATTTCATCAATCCGGAAAGACCCTGGCCCCATCTGGAGCAGCTCAAGGCCCGCACGGAATCAAGAGGATACATTTTGCGCCAGCGTCTGCCGGTTTATCCTGAGTTCCTGACAACCATTACCTCGCGCCCCGGTCTGCTGGCGGAAAAGGTCCAAGCGGCTGCCGATCGCGAAGGCTACGCGGGGAGGCCCAGGGCGGCATGATTGTCGTACTCACTGGCGGGACGGGCGGCGCGAAATTTGTAGATGGCCTTCGCCAGGTCGTTCCATCCAAAGATCTCACCATCATCGTCAACACCGGGGACGATCTGGAGTGGTGGGGACTGTATGTTTCGCCCGACCTCGATTCCATCACCTATGTTCTGGCCGGACTGCTGAGCAAGGAACGGGGCTGGGGCGTAAAGGGCGACACTTTCTTTTGCCTCCAGGCCATGGGCGACCTGGGAGAGCCCATCTGGTTTCACACCGGCGACCGCGATCTTGCCGTCCACCTGCTGCGCTCGAAACTGCTTAAGCAAGGCAAGACGCTCTCTGAAGTCAGCGCCGAAATCGCGGCCAAGATGGGAGTGCAGGCCCGCATTCTCCCCATGACCAATACCCGAGTGGAAACACGGGTGGACACTCCCATCGGCGAACTCAGCTTTGAGGAATATTTCGTGCAGCGCTGGTATCAGGACCCAGTGAAGTCGATCCGGTTTGACGGCATTGAAAACGCCCAACCCGCCCCGGGCGTGGTCGATGCCATCATGTCGGCTTCCGTGGTTCTGCTCGCGCCCAGCAACCCGGTCACCAGCATTGGCCCGATCCTGGCCGTACCCGGCATCACAGAGGCGCTGAAGCAGACGCCCGCCCTGGTGGCGGCGGTGAGTCCGATTGTCGGCAACGCCGCAGTTTCCGGACCGGCCGGCATTCTGATGGCCGCCCAGGGCCTGCCGGTTTCAATCGCAGGCGTGGCCCAGGCCTACCGCGAATTTCTCGACATTCTGGTGGTTGACCACCGCGATGCCAAGGCAGCCGAGGAACTAAGGCAATCCGGGCTGCGCGTCCACTGCGCCAACACAATCATGGGCACGGCCGACGAGAAGATTGACCTCGCCCGCCAGATCCTGTCTCAGGTCGAGTCGCCGACGTCGAATGAAAACGCCGCCCACGCGGGTTCGGACCTGTCATGATTCTGGTGCCGGTCAAAAATCTCTCCGGCGCCAAGCAACGCCTCGCCGCCCTGTTCGATCAACCCACCCGCACCGAACTCGCGCAGGCCATGCTGTTTGACGTGCTAGAGACTTTGGGCACATGGACCGACCGCCCCGAGGTCAGCATCGTGACCAGCGATCCCTTTGCGCTGCAACTGGCCAAACATTTTTGCTTTTCCGTGATTCCCGACAACGCCAACCGAAGCCAGACCGATGCCATCGAAATGGCAACCCGATTGTGCGAAGCCCAGGGCATCGACAGCACGCTGGTGATTCCCGGCGATATTCCTCTGATCCAGAGCTGGGAACTGGAAAAGATTCTGCAGTCGGCGCCTGCCCAGGGATCTGTGCTGGTGCGCGCAGCTGACGGACGCGGCACAAACGCTATCTGGCGATGCCCCGCCAGGTTGTTCCCCGCACGCTTCGGCAACGACAGTTTCGAACCTCACTATGCCGCGGCGAGGGCCACGGGAAAGTCCTGCGTGGTACTCTCTCTGCCCGGCATCGCGCTTGACATCGACACTGCCGCCGATCTGCGCGCCCTCGTCGCCACCGCCGGCGAAACTCGCGCCCAGCGCCTGGTCAGGCAATGGCGGATTGATGATCTTCCTGTAGCCGCGAATGAGTAAGGTGCGAGTCGCGCAACAAAAGATCGCCCCGAAGGGGCGCAAGAATGAAGCCCACGGCGTAAGCCGTGGGTGGCCGCAAGGCGACGACGGAGCCCCGCAGGGGCGGAAGAAAGGCCGGCCCGCTGCTGAACTCCGTATCATCCCCCTTGCCGTTGCAGACGAGGTCAAGCCCGGCGATTCTGTTACCGCACTCCTCCTCGCCGCTATGCAGCAGCACAAACTGCGCCTGGGCGATATTCTGGTCATCAAACATAAAATTGTTTCCAAGGCGGAAGGCCAATTGGTAGAGCTGGAAAAAATCCGGCCCTCCGCCGCTTCCTGTCGGTGGGCGCAGCGCTATCATCTCGATGCTCGCGTGATCGAACTGGCCCTCCGGCAAAGCCGACGCATCGTGCGGCGCAAGCGCGGCGTCCTCATCACGGAAACTCACCACGGCCTGATTTGCGCCAACAGCGCCGTCGACGTCTCCAACGTGGACGGAGGGCATCATGCGCTCCTGCTGCCCGACGATCCCGACCGTTCCGCGGCGCGTATCCATCGCGAGCTGAAAAAAAGTCTGCGCCTTTCCATCCCCGTGATCATCACTGATACATTCGGCCGGCCCTGGCGCGAAGGCTTGACCGAAGTTGCCATCGGAGTGGCCGGGATGCAGGCCCTCAACGACTATCGCGGGTTGCCTGACTCGCACGGATACAGGCTGCAGGCTAGTATTGAAGCTGACGCCGACCAGCTGGCTTGCGCCGCGGGCCTGGTCTGCGGCAAGCTGGCTCGTACCCCGGCGTGTATCATTCGAGGGTTCGCCTATCGTCCCGGCCGAGGCAGCGCGCGGGACCTGATTCGCCCGGCCGCCAGCGATCTTTTTCGCTGAGCCGTGTTTCCCGAGGAGGAGCCGTGACCCGAGTCCTACCCGATTCTGAACTGGAAGCTTTTCCGGCGCTGGAATGGTCAAATGTTGCCGAGAGGATGTCTTCGGAGGCGCGCAACGCGCTCGATCAGGTCCTGGCGTCTCAGGATGGCAGCGTCCTCTCTCGCGAACAATGCCTGCTGCTTGCCGATGCCGAAGGCGACGACCTGCTTGGCTTGCTGGTGGCCGCCGACATGCTGCGCCGCGACCTGGTGGGCAACCTTGTCACCTACGTGGTCAACCGCAATATCAATTTCACCAACATTTGCTTTGTCGGCTGCAAGTTTTGTGCCTTCAGCCGCGGCCCGCGCGAGGAAGACAGCTACTTCCACAGCCTCGAAACCATGGCCCAGAAAGCCATCGAAGCCCGCGCGCTGGGCGCGACTGAAGTCTGCATCCAGGGCGGGCTGCCCCACGGGTTGCCTCCCTTCTACTACCGCGACATCCTGCGCGCGATCAAAGCAGCCGTACCCGATATGCACATTCACGCTTTCTCACCCATGGAGATTGTTTACGGCGTCGAACTCACCGGCATGCCACTGCCTGACTACCTGACCATGCTGCGCGACAACGGCCTCGACACTCTGCCGGGAACAGCCGCGGAAATTCTCGACGACGACGTCCGTTTCGTCCTTTCCCGCAATAAGCTTTCCACCGAACAATGGAAGCAGGTCGTCCGCACCGCCCATCAATGCGGCATTCGCAGCACATCGACGCTGATGTATGGTCACATCGAGACCACCACGCACTGGGTCAATCAACTTGAGCTTCTCCGCGACATCCAGCAGCAGACCGGAGGCTTCACCGAGTTTGTTCCGCTCGGCTTCGTGCATCAGAACACGCTGCTGTTTCATCAGGGAATCGCGCGTCCCGGTCCTACCCTGGCCGAGCACCTGAAGATTCACGCTCTGGCGCGTGTCATGCTGGCTGGAGCGATCAACAATATTCAGGTGTCCTGGGTAAAGCTGAACCGGCGTCTGTCGCAGCTATGCCTGCATGCCGGCGCCAATGACTACGGTGGCACATTGATGGAAGAAAACATCTCGCGTGAAGCCGGGGCGACGGCGGGACAATACACCAGCGGCGAGGAATTCCAGGCGCTGATTCTCGAGACTGGACGCATTCCCGCCGAGCGCAACACCGTCTATACCAGAATCAGCCTCAGACTGCCGCCCGACCAGGCCGCGATCGAGGAAGCGCTAGAGCCGGAGTTTGCCTGATGGAGTCAGCGTAATCATGCCCGGCGTCATTGCTGTCCTCGGCGGCACCGGTCCGGAGGGCTTCGGACTGGCCCTGCGCTGGACCCGCGCCGGCGAGAGCGTGATCATCGGATCACGCGACGCTGCACGGGCTCGCGACGCCGCGGGGAAAATCCGGGCCGCGGTCGGCAGCAAGGCAAAGATTTCCGGCGAAGAAAACAGCTCTGCCTGCGCTGCTGCCGATCTGCTGGTGCTCACCATCCCGTTTGAGGGCCACTGCGCCCTGCTCAAGCAAATCAAGCCGGCCATCCCGGAGGGCAGCATCGTGGTGGACACCACTGTGCCCCTCGCAGCCAGCGTGGGTGGCCGCGCCACCCGCACTCTCGGCCTCTGGGAAGGCTCCGTGGCACAGCAAACCGCCGAACTCGTGCCTCCGGGAGTTTCGGTTGTGGCCGCGTTCCATAACACTTCGGCGGAAGTTCTGAATGGCGATGCCGCCGTCGACTGCGACGTCATTGTCTGCAGCGACGACGCCGACGCCTCGAAGACAGTAAGAACGCTGGCGGCAAAAATTCCCGGCGTCCGCGCCATTGACGGCGGCAAACTGGAAAACGCGCGCATCCTGGAACAGATAACCGCGCTCCTGATCGGCCTGAATATTCGCCACAAAGGCCACTCCGGCATTCGTATTACCGGCCTGCCGGAAAAAGCGTACGAAGTTTCGTAGCGCCGGCCCTTCGACTGCGCTCAGGGCAGGCTCAGCCGGTTGCGGTGAGGGCATCTCGCCCTCACAGAAGCGAATTCAGATGGCAACGAGAAAACAGAATGAACAGATCTCCACAAGCCTGCCCAGCCATCGAATTCCGCAACGTCGGCTACCGCCTGAATAGCGGGACCACTCTGCTTCGCGATCTCAACCTGGAAGTCCGGCGCGGCGAAACCC
>JBOGLD010000250.1:0-19534 GCA_050745885.1 Terriglobales bacterium | reverse complement strand
GCGAGGTGCGCGGCCCGGCATCAGTGGCACAGACTCTTTACCGCGAGACTGAGGCAAGCCAGGAACAGCGCCTGAAGGTGGCCGCGGAGCGCAAGGCAATGAGGCAGTTCGAAGAACTTCCCGCGGGGCGGCCATCCAAACGCGACCGCCGCAGGATCATCCAGTTCCGGGGACGAGGGTGAACGCGAACCGGGGCCAATACACGCCTAGGCAGTAAACTTGTCGCCGAATATGGGACGTCCGCTCTTGGACGACTCCCGCGTGGCCTCATCCTGGATCACGTCCCAGTGCTCAATCAGGACGCCATCCTTGACCCGAAGAATATCCGCTGCAATCCAGTTCACGGGCTGGCCGAAACCCGAAAATCGGCCATGCACGATGACAAACTCTCCTTCTGCCACGATCGTCCCCGGCTCATACTTCAAGGTGGGCGGGATACTCTTGATCAGATTGAACAGGCCCTCACGGCCGGGCTCTATGTGAGCGCTGTGCTGGATGTACCTGGATGACCAAAAGCGCTCCGCCGCCGCATAGTCGCGCTGGTTAAACAGAGTGTCGAAAGCCTCCAGAACCAACGCCTTATTTTTAGACTCCAACGTCTGGCTCACTTGCATCTCCTACCTCTATTAGAATTGGCGCCGTTTCCTGCCCCCCGCGACGGGGACGCTAGCCTGCAACCGCCGTGGCGGGTTCGCTGTAAAACGGGTAGTCGGTGTAGCCGCGAGAATCGAATGTGTAAAACGTCTTACGGTCGTAGGGATTGAGCGGCAGCCCGAGCTTGATCCGCTGCGGCAAATCCGGATTGGCCAGGAAATGACGCCCGAACGCAACCAGGTCGGCGTCTCCTTTCTCGACAATCGCCCGGGCCGTATCGGGTTCGAATCCGCCCGCCGCGATGATTTTGCCTGTGAAAATCTTGCGCAGACGCTCCGTCGCAACCGGCTCCTGAGCGTCCGCCACCAGCACGTTGCCTTTGATCCGCGGTTCAATGATGTGGAGATAGGCGAGTCCGAAGCGGTCCAACTGTTCCGCCAGGTAGCCAAAGAGCGCGTTCGGGTTGCTGTCCGACATCGAGTTCCAGCTTCCGCCCGGCGCGATCCGCACCGCCACGCGATCGCCTCCCCACACCGATGCCATCGCTTCCACAACTTCCAGCAGGAAGCGGCAGCGGTTTGGAATCGAACCGCCATAAGCGTCGGTACGCCGGTTGCTGCCATCCTGCAAAAATTGGTCAGGCAGATAGCCGTTGCCGGCATGCAGTTCAACGCCGTCAAAACCTGCAGCTTTCGAGCGCTCGGCGGCTCTGCGATAGTCCTCGACCACTCCCGGAATCTCTGTGATGTCGAGCGCCCGATGCGGGGAGTGGCTCACCCAACCAGTCGGCGAGGAGACGGTGGGCGTAGGGTCCAGCCAGTATTCAGGAACGACTGAAGGCGCCACCGGCGCGGCGCGGTTGGTCAGGCTTACGTTTGACGAACGACCGACATGCCAAAGTTGCGACATCATGCGGCCGCCCTTGGCGTGGACGGCGTCGGTGATTTTCCTCCAGCCCGCTACCTGCTCGTCGGAATACATTCCGGGCGCGCCAAACCATCCCCGGCCCGGGATGGAAATCGTGGTCGCCTCCGAGATGATGAGCCCACCTTCCGAGCCGCGCTGCGAATAGTATTCCAGCATGAGCGCGCCCGGGACGTCGCCCGGTTGTTCAGAGCGCGACCGCGTGAGTGGCGCCATCACCACGCGATGGGCCAATACTATGGGGCCGACCTGAACTGGGGAGAAAAGCTTTGGACGTGCAGTTTTCGTCATGATCGTCTCCGATATGAGATCGCAGGGTTTATTTCCAAGAGTGGATCTGCCCGCCAGAATGAAAAATCACAGGGCGATTTTGCCTCCGTCGGTGGCGAGACTCGCCCCCGTGATGAAAGACGCCCCGTCGGAGGAAAGAAACACGATCGCTTGCGCGATCTCTTCCGGCCTTCCCATCCGTTTGAGCGGTATTCCCGCAATCAGGCCAGATTTCCTTTCGTCGGTGCCGGTAAAGCGGGTCAGCATGCCGGTATCGACCGGACCGGGGGCGACCAGATTGACTCGCACCCCAGACCCCGCCGCCTCGAGCGCCGCCGACTTGGTCAGACCTTCCACCGCGTGCTTGCTGGCTGAATAGACCGAAGCACCGGCGCCACCGTGGTGGCCGAGAGTAGACGACACATTGATAATGCTGCCCGAACCCTGGGCCAGCATCACGCGCAACTCGTGCTTCATGCTCAGCAGCGTGCCCAGGACGTTGGTGTCGAAGGTGGCCGCATAGCTCTCGGCGGTCTGCTCGGTTACGAGGCCGGGATTGCCTTCCGTCCCGGCGTTATTGACCGCCACATCCAGCCGGCCAAAGCGGGTCACCGTCTTATCCACCAGGTTGCGGACGTCGTCCTCGTGGCGCACGTCGGAGCGCACAAACTCGGCCTCGGCACCCTGCTGGCGGAGTTCAACAGCGAGTTTCTCGCCTTCCTGGTCGCGCCGCCCGGACACAACCACGCGCGCGCCCTCCTTGGCGAACGCCAGCGCGGTGGCGCGTCCGATACCTGTCAGCGCGCCTGTAATCAAAACCACCGGAATTTTCATGAGACCTCTCCTTTGCTCATCAGAGCGGGCGGCATTGGATCGCCTCTGTAGAATAGATACGATACGGAACGTATCGATCCATAAAAATTAAAGATACGCTTCGTATCGTATATAATCAAGCGGAGTTTTCAGGGAAATTTGGCTTGCAAAGGCAGGAACCGGGATGCCAGACGTGCGCCGCGGACGACCCCGGAGCGAACGACTCCAGCGCGCCATTTTGAAAGCCGCCATCGATCTGGTCCTTAAATTCGGATTCCCCGCGGTGAGCCTCGAATCCATCGCCGCCCGGGCCGGCGTTGGCAAGACGACTATCTACCGCCGCTGGCCCAACAAGGCGGCTGTGGTAATGGATGCCTTCATGCTCAGGGTTGGTTCAGAAACCTTGTTCCCCACGGTGGAAAAGGTGACCGACAGCATACGGCTGCAGATGCGCACCATGGCCAAAGCGTTCCGGGGCAAGGATGGCGCCTTGGTCAAGGCGCTCTTGGCAGAAGCCCAGTTTGATCCCGAACTGGCAACTGCGTTCCGCGAAAGGTGGACTCTGCCGCGGCGCAAAATGGCCCTCGGAGTCTTTCAGGAAGCGGTCCGGCAGGGGGTCATGCGGCCCGATATCGACCCGGAAGCCACCATCGACCTGCTTTACGCACCCATCTACTACCGTTTGCAGATGGGTACCGGACCCCTTACGGATGCCTATGTCGATGGGATCTTCGATCACGCCATGCGGGGCCTGGTTCAGCGCAACCGCTAGACAAGCAAGGCGGAAGCGTCAACGGCTTCTCTGCAACTCGCGGTAGGCTTCACTCTTGGACACTCCCATCTCTTTGGCAAGTTTCTTGAGCGCCGCCTTCTCATCCAGGTTTTCCGCCAACATGATCTGCTCCAGACGCTGGCGCACGCTCTCACCTGCCGCGATCTTCTGCTGACCTTCTTCCACTTTGCCGATCAGCAGCGTGATTTCGCCCTTGATGTCGCCCCGAGCATTCAACGTCGCCAGAATCTCACCCGCCCGGCCGCGCAGGAACTCTTCATGAATCTTGGTGACCTCGCGCGCGATCACCACCTGCCGCTCGGCCCCCAGAGTCGCGACGATATCTTCGACCGCTTGTTTTACCCGGTGTGGCGCCTCGTAAAAAACCTGCGTCCGCGGCGAAGCCGCGATGCTCTCCAGCATCTGCCGGCGCTGTCCGCTCTTCGGAGGGAGAAATCCGCTGAAGCGAAACGAGTCCGTAGGCAGACCGCTGGCCACCAGCGCGGCCAGAAACGCCGATGCCCCCGGAATCGGCACCACCGGAATATGGTGCCGGATGGCGAGCGAAATCAGCCGAAAGCCAGGGTCGGAGATGCCCGGCATGCCGGCGTCCGTCACCAGCGCCACGCGCGCCCCGCCTTCGAGATCGAGCACCAGCTCCGGCGCGCGAGTCAATTCATTGTGTTCGTGGTAGCTGACGGTGCGGGTGGCGATGCCATAGTGATTCAGCAGCTTCTGCGTCTGCCGGGTATCTTCGCAGGCAATCTGGTCAGACTCCTTGAGCACCCGCACCGCCCGTAGGGTGATGTCTTCGAGGTTGCCAATGGGCGTGGCCACAAGATAGAGTCCCGGCGTCAGCGTGCCTTTCGCGTTCGCTATCACGTCGTCACCCGCCTTCATGAAGGCGAGTCTAACATTGGGGTACGACGCACGGTGATGTCTTGCTTGGCGTCCTCTGCGGTTTGACCTTGCAGAAACACACAGCGAACCGCAAAGGACACAAAGAGTCGTGAGCCCAAGGACCGCAATCGGATATGCGCGCACGACCACCGGTTTATTGACGAGGCCGGGCACAAACCCTAGAATCAGGAAGGCCAGCTATCAGTTCTCAGTTCTCGGTTTTCAGCTTGAACGGTGAAGTTTTCGCCTCGGTTTGCGGAGCGCCACAGGGAGTCCATGCCACTGTACGAATACGAGTGCAAGAAGTGCCACCACCGCTTCGAGCGCATCCAGAAATTTTCCGATCCCCATGTCAAGAAGTGCCCGGACTGCGGAGGTCCGGTCGAGCAGGTGATCTCCGCCCCGGCGGTCCAGTTCAAGGGCTCGGGATGGTACGTCACCGATTACGCCAAAAAGTCCTCGACCGGCTCGGCTTCCTCGTCTTCCAACGGAGACTCAGCTTCCAAGACAGAGGCAAAGTCGAAGACAGAGGACTCCTCAAAGTCCGAGACCTCGACCAAGTCGGAGAGTTCGGCGAAGTCGGAGAGTTCAAAGAAATCAGAAGATTCATCCCGAAAGAGCAAGAAGGAGTAATGTGCCGGGGGGCGTGTTCGCTCGTGCTTCCTTCCGGGCAATCATCGCCACCTCAAGCTGTAACCTAGCGCCGCCAATATCTGGTTCTCGAACTCATATTCCAGCACGAAGGAAAAGCTCTCCCCCTCGTTCTCCCAGGAAGCGGCATACCGGGTAAGGTCCCGGCTATAGAAGGAATAAGCGGCGGCGTAGCGGACGTTGCAGGGCTGCGGGCACGCGATCATTCCGGTCGGATCGGACCGCTGTTCGCCGGTGGCAGCCAGTAGGGCGATGGCGGACACATCGGTCTCCGGACCTACCCGCAGCTGGTGCGGCATGATCTCGAGGGCGCGGGCGTCTCCCGGACGAATATCCGCCGAGGCTCCGGAAAATTGCCGCTGCAAAGGATTCAGGTCCACCTCCTGGGCCAGGCTTTCCTGGGCCGCCTTCCAAATCGCCCAGAGGTCCGCACTGGAATGTTTGGTCTGGTTTAAAAACCCCACCCGGAGCGCTTCCGGCTGCCCACCGCATCCCAGTAAGGACAATCCCAGCACCAGCTTCCAAAAGTTCCGCCGCATGGCCTTCCGCCTCGCGCTCATCCCAAGAAAGCTATCGGCCGCGGCGCGGTCCACCACCAGTGCAGACGCCCCCGATGAAGCGATTCCTGAGGAAGGTTCGTGAACCGGCATTGCCGGTGCGACCCTGAAGGCCCGATGTTCCAACCGAAAATTGAGCCAGTTTGTTCTGTGGGGGCGGGTCCTGCTCGTTGCCTCCTGCCCGCTTCTGTGCTACCTTCGCCGGTCAATTGTTCGCATGCGATTCCTGTTCAACCACGAGAAGGTGTCCCGCTCGGGTCCCCAGGGACAGGTCCTGGCGGAGGTCCCCGAGCTCCATGCCGCTGAGATGGCGGCTGCCTATTATGGCGAACGCCTGGGAGGCGACCTCCATGATTTTGTGAGGGTTACGCCCAACCGGGTGCTTTTTGGCCTGCTGGATATGGCGGGGCGCCTGGAAGAAAACAGCGCCGTCGTGTCGGCTGCCCAACACACTTTTCGCACCCGGTCGCCTGAGCTGTTCTCCGCCGATGACGTCAACGAACCCGACGCCATGGCCGAACTGTGCCTTGAGCTCAACCGGACCATCATGTCGGCCGAGGGGGGTATCCGCTCGTGTCCTGCGTTTGCGGGCTGCTACAACGAGGACCTGGGCACGATTTGCTATTTTAACGCCGGCCACACCCCGGGACTGCTTCGTGATCTGACAGGCATTACTGAACTCGCGGCCACAGGTCTGCCTTTGGGACTTTTTTCCCACGCCACCTGTGAGGCGCCCCTGGTCGCCTTGCCCCCCGGCGCCGCTCTTCTGCTGGTTTCCCGAGGTCTACTCGAGGGCAAGCGCCGGCGCGAGGAATTCGGACTGGAACGCGTAAAAACCGGCCTGCAACAAGCCGCCAACGAAACCGCGAAAGAGTTGTGCGCATCCGCGATCGACGGAGTACAGCAGTTCATGGGCAAACCCCCCGTCCACAATGACGTCACCGCCCTCGCCCTGGTGCGGGCAAACCACGCCTGATGTAGGCGCGAGCGTCCCGCTCGTGCTCGGCAGGCAATGACCGGGCCCAGGCTCACCTCTTCTTCTTCAGATTCTTCCGCTCCGCCGGGGCCGCCAGGGCCTTCTCCGGCGCCAGTTCGTCCGCAGTCACGAAAATCGGTTCAATGTCAGTAGGAATTCCTTTCAGGCGATCCAGCGCCTTCTGCACCGCGGGGCGCACCACTCCCATTTCGTCCTGCAGCTTTTTCGCCGCCGCGTAGTCACCCTGGGCCTCAATGGTCAGCAGATCGTGGTCAAGGTCACGCACTCCTTGTTTGAACTTTTCCACGTCCAGCGCGAACGTGTGATTGGATCGCTGACGGAATGCTCCCTTGTCCATCAGATAGTTGAACTGGATCGCCATGCCTTTGCCATGAGCTTCGTTCAGCCCGAAGCGCAGGCTGCGGAACATCGAAGCCAGGTAGGTGGTGTAGAGCTGCCGTTGCGCCGCTTCGTCTGAAGGCAGCACGTTCGACAACTTCATCTCCTGAGCATGGTCCATCATGTACTGCAGCGCAAAGAGCCCGGTGATATCGGCTTTGGCTTCCTCAATTGCGCTGTAGAGCTCTTTCAGTTCGGCGCGCGGCGTCGTGTCCCGTCCATCCACCTTGATTTGGTGGGGTCCCAGCCCGTGCATCAGTTCGTGGGCCACGATGTGGGTAAAGAACGATTCGAAATTCACGTCCCGGGCGGACGGGGGAAGCATCTTGCGCGCGATGGGAAGCAGCACGCTCCGAAACTTGGCCTCCTGTATGTTCTTGAGCATCACCCGCTTGCTGCCCTTCTGGTTCACCACCCGCTCGTCGTTCGGCAGATTGTAGGCGGCGGTGGCCACTCCGTGGCTACCGTCCCCGGAACACAATATCTCGTCTACTACGCGGATCGGCGCCGCAGCCCCGAGCTTGGGATTGCGGTACTGCGGATCTATCGGAAGGTTGTCCTCGATCTCCTGCAGATGCGCGCTGAGAGCGGAAAACTTGGCGCTGTCCTCGTCGTCCCGCAGGTTCAGGAAGGTCTCGAACGCGGCCTTGTAGCCAAAGATTTGGTCGTTGTAAGTCTCATAAGGACCAATGGTGATGTCGATCGGCGAATCCAGATCCATCCAGGCCAGATCGCTGGCGTAGTAATCGTTGGAGAGGAATGCGTCCGCCCGCAGGTTGAGAAAGTTCTTCAGCGAATCGTTGTCGGTAAGACTGGCCGCTTCTTTGAGCAGGCTCCCCGCCCGGGTCAGGTCATCCTTGTACGCTTCACTGTAGGGGACGGCCACCAGAGTCTTGGAACCACCTTCGGTCTTGCGGCGGATAATGGTGAAAAATCCCCTGGCCTGCTCCTGTTCCTCCTTCGATAGGGACGCAACCCAGGTCTCGAATTCCTCCTTGGTCATGTCCTCGGGATAGAAATTTGCTCCCTTGGGTTTTTCCGCGGGCACGCCGGGAAGAAAGGCCCTGAAATCATCCAGCGCTGACCAGGGACTCTTGTTGATCCAGAAATATTGCAGGCGCGCTTTGCCTAGCTGGGTCGAGTCCTTTTGCAACCTGGAGTACAGAGCCGGATTACCGCTCCAATACTGCACCAGGAAGACGTCGTTCATGATCCGGCCAGCCTCGATCAGCTTAACCAGCGCTTGCCGGTCCCCGGAGGAAAGCTTCGACGTATCGACCCGCAGCGGCGTGGGCGCAAAGCGCGCTGTCATCTTCTGCAGCTGGGCCAGTCCGGGCGCTGAGGAACTGGCCTTCCGGGTTTTCGTCTTTTTGGCCGCCGCCGGAATGGTGGCAAGTCCCAGGAGAATCATTAGTGCGAAAGATGCCGCAAGTCTCATTCAGGTCTCCTCCCAACGAATATCAAGATTGAATGCCAAACGAAATCCTAAGCCCAAGGAATGCAAAAGTAATTCGGGCTCTCCTTTGCGATCTTTGCGAGCCCTTTGCGAGCTTCGCGGTTAGGCTTTTCGCTCCTCCCACGCCGACCTGGCAAGTGGCCGCGCACCCGCCTCCAGAGGTACAATTCGTGCTGGCGGTCAATCCGTGTTCCCGCTCACCGGGAGGCGCGGTCGCCGAGATTGCTATGCGAAAACTACTCCCCTGGCTATTGCTGGTTTGTCTTACCGCCCTGCCTCCGCTTTTGCCTGCCGACACGGTGGTCGAGGAGATTATAGCCCGCATTAATAATCAGATTATTACGCGCACTGAATACGTGCGCAGTAAAGATCAGTTGAAGCAGGAGGCCCAGCAGCAGGACCCGGCCAATGTCGACAAGATCGTCGCCGAGCGGGACAAAGACGTCCTGCGTGATTTGATCGACCAGCAATTGCTGCTCGAAAAGGGCAAAGACCTGGGCATCACCGCCGATACCGAGGTGATCAAGCGGCTCGACGAAATGCGCAAGGAAATGCATCTGGACTCCATGGAAGACCTGGAGAAGGCAGCCCAGAGTCAGGGCATCTCGTTCGAGGACTTCAAGCAAAATCTGAAAAACCAGATTATTACCCAGCAAGTGATCTCCAAGGAAGTCGGCTCCCGGATGTCCGTCAGCAAGGAAGAATTGCAGGCCTTCTACGACGCTCACAAGAGCCAGATGGAACAGCCGGAGCAGATCCGGCTGAGTGAACTACTGGTTTCCACCGAAAAGAAGGGCAAGGATCCGGCAGCGGATGACGCGCAGGAATTGGCTGCAGCGAAAGTCAAAGCGGATGACCTGCTGGCCCAGATTCGCAAAGGGGCGGCCTTTGACGAAGTCGCCAAGAAGAACTCGGACGGGCCCACAGCCGCCCAGGGTGGCGATCTCGGCTACTTTAAGCGCGGCACGCTGGCCAAGGAACTCGAGGACAAGACCTTCGCTATGAAACCCGGCGAGGTTTCCGACGTCATCCAGACCAAACAGGGCTTTGTCATCCTTAAGGTCACCGAACACCAGCAGGCCGGCGTGCCTCCGCTCAGCGAGATCGAGCCCAAGGTGCAGGACGCGATCTACATGCAGAAGCTGCAGCCCGCGTTGCGGGCGTACCTGCAAAAGCTGCGCGAGGACGCGTACATCGATATCAAGCCCGGCTATGTAGATACCGGCGCCAGCCCCAACCAGACCAAGCCCATTGAAACGACCGCCAAGGAGTCCGGCGCCAAGGAACTCAAGAAAAAGAAGAAAAAGTTGGGCATCCTCTAATTTAGGCTGGGCATGATGGGTCCCGGTTCAGCGCGCTTGTCGGGAAATTCCTGACGAACGTCTGGAAGCAGGCAAAAGGCCGCGAGCTATGAAGGAATTTTTCGTTTCCGACTGCGTCCAGTACGAGAACAAGATCGTCACATCCAGTTTCGTGGTGGTTTCCCGCCAGGTCAAACCCAAGAAGAGCGGCGAGCCTTACCTGGCCCTGACCCTGGGCGATCGCAGTGGCCACATCGAGGCCAAGATGTGGGACAACGTCGAGGACGCCATCGATGCCTGTGATCAGGACGACTTCATTAAGGTCAAGGGCCTGATCAATAAGTACAAGAACCGCTTCCAGCTCACCATCCACAAGCTGCGCCGCATGGGGGAATCCGAAGTCGATTTCGCCGACTACCTTCCCAAGACCAGAAAAGACATTGGCGAGTTGTGGCAGACTTTGGCGGGTTACGTCGCAACTTTCAAGGACCCCCATCTCAAGGCCCTGGTGGAAGCCTTTATGGCGGACCCGGAGATCGCGGAGGCCTACCGCAATGCTCCCGCCGCCAAGACGCTGCATCACGCTTTCATCGGCGGCTTGCTCGAACACGTCGTCTCACTGTTCCATTCCTGCGACCTGATGTGCAGCAACTATCCCCAAATGAATCGTGACCTGCTGCTTACCGGCGCGTTCTTTCACGACATCGGAAAGATCCACGAACTCACCTACAACCGTTCTTTCTCTTACACCACGCGCGGTCAGTTGTTGGGGCACATGATCATCGAACTGGAGATGCTCCAGGCAAAGCTGCCGCAGGTGCCGGGATTCCCGGAATCCCTGAAGACGCTGGTTGAACACCTCATCATCAGTCATCACGGCCAGTACGATTTCGGCTCGCCCAAGCTGCCCATGTTCCCCGAGGCGCTCATGCTGCACTATCTTGACGACCTCGATTCGAAGATGGAAGCCATACGCGCCCAGTTTGAGCGCGGTGGGGAATCGGAAGGCGCCTGGACCGGTTACAATCCGTCGCTGGGCCGGCCCCTGTTGCATACGGCGAAGTTCCTGGCCGGGAAGGCCTCGCAGGAGGATGAGAGTCCTGCTTCCGGGCCGTCGCTCGCCGTTTCCGGCGAGATGCCCGCGGCCGACAGCACACCCATGCCAGCCGGCCTGCAGTCGGGAGAACCGGAACCGGCAGAACTGGAGTCGCGGGACAAAGAAAAGAGTGGGGCCGCCATGACATCCGCAGCCCATGAGGATAAAATCTAGTTCCAATCTGTTCCGGGACGTCATCAACTTCCCGGCAAGAGAGTTTGCGCGCAACCCGGCTTTCGTATAGACCATCCCGACCTGGAGGGAATCATGAGAATCCGTTTGATAGCACTCACCCTTGGTTTCTATTTGTCTTTCGCCCTGCTGGGCTGCAATAAACCGGCCAGTCCGCCCGCTCCAGCAGATTCGAGTTCTTCCGCCGCATCACCATCATCCAATCCCACCGCATCGCCATCGTCCAGCGACAACAGCAACGCTCCGGCTGCGCCCACCGGGAACATGGCTAGCCCTTCTTCCAATAGTGGGGCCGCGTCGCCCATGTCGAACATGCAACCCGAGGCCAAACCCGAACCCCCGAAGCCCTTGGTGGTTCCGGCCGGCACGGTGCTGACGGTTCGCCTGGGACAAGCGGTGGGCTCCAAGATCAGCACGACCGGCCAGACCTTTACCGCCACCCTGGCCAGCCCGGTTATGGCCGATGGCAAAACGGCGATCCCTTCCGGAGCGACCGCATCGGGCACAGTCGTCGACGCAAAGCCGCTGGGCCGCTTCAAGGGCGGAGCTTCACTGCGGTTGCGGTTGACTTCGATCACCATCGATGGTTCGGAGCAGTCGATTTCCACCTCTTCCGTGGTGAGGACGGAGACGGGCAAAGGCAAGCGTACGGCGGTGATGGCGGGCGGCGGAGCCGGGCTGGGCGCGCTAATCGGCGGCTTGGCTGGAGGCGGCAAAGGCGCTGCCATCGGTGCCCTGGCCGGCGGCGGCGCTGGCACTGGCGGGGCGGCATTCACCGGCAACAAGGACGTGGTTCTGCCCGCCGAGTCCGCACTCAGCTTCAAGCTGGAGCAGTCGCTGCAAGTAAAGTAGTCGTCGATCCTTGGTCGCAAGAATGCAGCCCAGGGCCCAAAGCCCTGGGTTGTTTTTGTCCCCCCAGGTCCGCATGTTGAACTTCGATCAATTCCGCCTCGTGACCTTCGACTGCTACGGCACTCTGATTGACTGGGAGACGGGGATTTTCTCCGCGCTGCGTCCCATCCTCGCCGCCCACGGCAAGACCATCGCGGACTCCGAACTCCTGCGTCTCTACTCTGAGCTCGAATCCGAAGCTGAACAGGGAGAATTCCTGGCCTATCGCGACGTCCTGCAGTCCGTCGTACACGGCCTCGGCAAGCGGCTCAGCTTCGATCCGACTGAATCTCAGGTCCGCTCGCTGCCCGACTCGCTGCCTGGCTGGCTGCCCTTCCCGGATACGATCGCAGCCCTCGGCAAGCTCAAGACCCGTTACCAGCTCGCGGTCATCTCCAATGTGGACGACGATCTTTTCGCCCCCACGGCACGACGCCTCGCAGTGCCGTTCGATTACGTAATCACCGCCCAGCAGGCCCGCGCCTACAAACCGTCGTTGCAGGTGTTCAAGCTGGCGCACCAACGCACCGGCGTGGCCTTGGACCGATGGCTGCACGTCGCCCAGAGCCTCCACCACGATGTAGTTCCAGCGCGGTCGCTGGGAATCGCCACGGCGTGGGTAAACCGTCCGTCGCCCCGTCCCGGAGCCGGCGCCTCCAAAGCCGCATCCGCCCGGCCCGACCTCGAAGTTCCCGACCTGAAAACCCTGGCACAACTGGCAACTGGGAACCGCGAACTGCAAACTGATTCTTGAATCCCCAACCGGTATTAAACTGGTAGCCACCGGCAATCATCCGCAACCGTAATCGGAGACCATCAGATGGCAACCACCACCGCCCGCTCCAATCCTCTTTCCTACCTGACCGACCAACTGACCGACCTCAAGGCCAAGGGCACGCATTTCCGCCTGCGCGTCCTCGATGACGAGCAAGCTGCGGTCTGCACCTTCGACGGCAAGAAAGTCATCAACCTGGCCTCCAACAATTACCTCGGCCTGACCACCCATCCCAAGCTTCGCGAGGCTGCGCTCAAGGCCACCCGCAAGTACGGCGTGGGATCGGGTGCCGTACGCACTATCGCCGGCACCATGAAGATTCACATGGAGCTGGAAGAAAAGATCGCCCGTTTCAAGAATGTGGAAGCCTGCGTCGTATTCCAGTCCGGATTCGCGGCCAATGCCGGCACGGTGTCGGCGGTGCTGGGCAAGGAGGACTTCATCATCTCCGACCAGTTGAACCATGCCTCGATCATCGACGGGGCCCGCCTGTCACGCGCTAAGATTCTCGTTTTCGAGCACAAGAACATGGCCCAGGCGGAAGAGCGCCTGGCCAGCATCAAAGACCAACCCGGCAGACGGCTGCTGATCACCGACGGCGTCTTCTCCATGGACGGAGACATCGGCCCGCTGCCCGCGCTCTGCGACCTGGCGGAGAAGTACGGCGCCATCATGATGGTCGACGACGCTCACGCCTCCGGCGTGCTGGGCCGCAACGGCCGCGGCACCGTCGACCATTTCAAAGTGCACGGCCGGGTGGATATTCAGGTCGGGACGCTATCCAAAGCAATCGGCGCGCTCGGCGGCTATGTCTGCGGTACCCGCGACCTGATCGATTTTCTCTACCACCGCGCCCGGCCGTTCCTGTTCTCGACTTCGCATCCGCCTTCGGTAGCGGCCACCTGCATCGCTGCTTTCGATGTTCTCGAAAACGAACCAGAGCGCATCGAGAAACTCTGGGAGAACACTCGCTTTTGGAAGAGGGAACTGGGCCTGCTCGGCTTCGACATCGGAGGCAAGACCACCCCAGCTAGCGAAACGCCAATTACGCCTATCATCATCGGCGACGGCAAACTCACCATGGATTTTTCCCGTGAGCTCTTCAAGGAGGGCGTGATGGGCACCGGCATAGCGTTCCCCACCGTCCCCGAGGGCAAGGCCCGCATCCGGACGATCATGACGGCAACGCATACGCAAGACGAATTGCAGCAGGCACTGGAAGTCTTGAAACGAGTGGGCAAGGGGATGGGGATTTTGAATTAATGTAGGCGCGAGCGTCCTCGCTCGTGCCATCTGAGACGAAAGGGAAACGTGGGGTAAGTTGGTGCCGGCGGGAGCACGAGCAAGGACGCTCGCGCCCACATTACTCCGCTCGATACACGATCCGCCCGCCCACGATCGTCGCCGCCACTTTCCCCGTCATCTGCGTTCCACCGAACGGAGTGTTGTGCGATCGCGAGTGCGACTTGGCGGCGTCAAACGTCCAGCGCTTTTGCGGATCGAAAATCGTCACATCGGCATGGCTGCCGCGGATCAGCGTCCCTCGTCCTCTCAGACTGAACACACGCGCCGGACCGGCGGTGAAGAGTTCAACAATCCTGCTGAGCGAGACCTTATGGCCGCGGTGAAGGTGGGTGATGGCGAGGCCGAGCGCGGTCTCAAGGCCTGTGATCCCGAAAGCGGCGCGTTCGAACTCGATGATCTTTTCGTGCGGAGCATGCGGCGCGTGGTCGGTGGCGATCGCATCCACGGTACCATCGGCCAGCGCCACCAGGATGGCTTCGCGGTCGGAATCGGATCGCAGCGGCGGGTTCATCTTGAAGTTGGTGTCGTACTCGCCGACGTCCGCGTCGGTCAGCGCGAAGTGATGAGGCGTAACTTCGCAGGTGATGTGCGATTTGCTGCGCTTTCCCCGCCGGACCGCCTTCAGCGCGTCCGCGGTCGAAAGATGGGCCACATGCAGGCGCGCCCCAGTGAACTGCTGCGCCAGCTGCACATCGCGTTCCACCACCGAAGCCTCGGCTGCGGTTTTCATGCCACGCAGCCCCAGGCGAAACGCGGTCGGGCCATCGTTCATGGAGCAGCGGTCGGTCATCCGCGTATCTTCCGCATGCTGAATGACGGGAAGATTTATTTCGGACGACAGGCGCAGAGTCTCGCGCATGACGCTGTCGTTGAGAATGGGCCTGCCATCGTCGCTGACGCCCACCGCTCCCGCCCGTTGCAAGGCGCGGAAGTCCGTAAGCACGGCCCCTTTGCTGGCATGGGTAGCGGCGGCAATGGGAAAGACGTTCACCACCGCGCCGCGTTCCGGTTGCTGCAGCCACGTGACCCATTCCGGCGAGTCCACCACGGGCTGCGTGTTGGGCATGCAACACACCGAAGTGAATCCTCCCGCCGCAGCCGCGGCTGTTCCGCTGGCAATGGTTTCCTTGTAGGCCTGCCCGGGCTCGCGCAAGTGAACATGCAGGTCGATGAAGCCTGGAGCGACGATCAGCCCGCGAGCATCGAACTTCTCATGCGCCGTGCCGCGGGTTTTACCCACAGGCGCGATCTCGGCCACCTGCCCGTCGCGCAGCAGAACGTCCATGGGCGCATCGATCTTCGCGGCAGGATCAACCAGCCGCCCGCCTTTGATCAGCAGGCTGTAATTTTCTCTCTTTGAATTCAAGTTGCCTTTCCCACAGCCAACAATCATTCCCACCGAGGCACGGAGCCACGGAGAACCCGACGCAACAATCTGAAAACCCAAAAGGTTTCTCTGTGCCTCTGTGTCTCCGTGGTGGAATCAGATCCTCATCGCGCTCTCCCCAGCGCCCTCGCCAGAATCGCCATGCGAACCGGCACTCCGTTCCGCACTTCTTCCACAATCGCCGACTGCGGACAGTCCGCTACTTCCCAGGTTAGCTCCAGCCCGCGAATAATCGGCCCGGGATGCATCAGCATGGCGTCCTTTTTGGCCAGCTTCAGTCGCGCCATGGTCATCTGGTAGCGCGCAATGTAATCCTGCAAACTGATCTTCGTCCCAGCCAGACGCTCCTTCTGCACTCGCAGCGTCATCACCACGTCGGCCCCGTGGACCGCATCTTCCACCGTATGCGCGATGTGCAGGCCCGGCGCCAGGCTGGTGGCCGTTTCCGGCAAAAACACGGGCGGCCCACACAGCGTGATGCGCGCCCCAAACTTGCCCAGCAGGTGAATCGCGGACCGCGCCACCCGGCTGTGATAGATATCGCCAACGATCGCCACCTGCAGACCCTTGAGCACTTTCTTGTGCCGCAGAATGGTGTAGGCATCAAGCAGCGCCTGTGAGGGATGTTCATGCATGCCATCGCCGGCGTTGATCACCGGAATATCCAGGTAGCGCGCCATCAGCGCCGCCGCGCCGGCCTGGGGATGCCGGATGACGATCACATCCGCACCCACCGCCCGCAGCGTGTAGCCGGTATCCAGCAGCGACTCGCCCTTTTCAATGCTGGACCCGCTGGAGAGCACCAGCGTGGTCATTGCCCCCAGCGATTTGGCCGCGATTTCAAAGGAGCTGCGGGTACGGGTGGAAGCTTCGTAAAAAAGCAGCAGCACCCGCTTGCCCCGCAGCAAGGGCCGCGGCTTGAGTGGATTCATCCGCCGGGCCAGTTTCATCAGCCTCAGGATGTCCTCTGCTCCGAGATGTTCTATGCCCAGCAGGGAGCCGCGAGCAGCCTTATTCATGGTTTGCCAGGATCCACGTTTGAATGACCAGCGCATCGAGGACCCGCGCGTGGATGAGAAGTCCCACCCTGCGCGTCAATCAGTCTTGCCGCTCGACCAGCAGAACTTTCTCCGCATCGTCCACTTCGCGCAGTTTCACTTCGATGATTTCCCGGTCCGAGGTCTGCACTTTGCGTCCAATAAATCCGGCTTCAATCGGCAACTCGCGATGTCCCCGGTCAATCAGCACGCACAGCTGCACCTGTTTGGGACGTCCTTCGCGGAACAGCGCATCCATGGCAGCGCGAATCGTCCGGCCGGTGTAGAGAACATCGTCCACCAGAATGATGTTTTTGCCGGTAATCGGGAATCCGATCTCGGTCTTCTGCACCACCGGTTTCGGTCCCAGGGTCGAGAGGTCGTCACGATACAAAGTGATGTCCAGGGTGCCAACCGGAACCGGCGTCTTCTCGATGCGCGCAATCATCTGCCCCAAACGCTGGGCCAAAGGCACACCCCGCCGTCGAATGCCTACCAGCCCGAGATCGGCAGCGCCATTGTTTTTCTCGATGATTTCGTGGACGAGGCGGACCAGGGTGCGTTCAATTTCCGAGGCCGACATCAGTTGCGCCTTCTCGCGCAGGCTCGCAGGACGTGGAGATGTTTTCGCAGTCATAAACGCTGAATCATACGCGGGCAGCACGATCCGGAGCAAGATGGCTGACCACCGCCCCTGATCTAACCCTTCCCGAATCAGGAACGTACGACCGAACAACATTCCCCGGAAGAAGCCGGGAAAGACCTGTATTTTGAGACGCCCCGGGCAACTCGAAGGTCCTGCGCCGCACCCAAGCTCCGGATGCAAGTTCAATCTAGATGCAAGTTCAATCTAAAGGAGGCTTGACGCAATGCATGGTCGATACAAATATCTCGGTTCATTGCTACTGGCTGTAGCATTCCTGGCGCCAGCCGTGACTACTGGGTGTGCAACCCGCGCCTATCGTGTCTATGATCCCGACCACAGCGACTATCATCGCTGGGACAACCACGAAAAGGTTTACTACCATCAGTGGGTCGTGGAAAATCATCGCGATGATCGCGACTTCCGCAAACTGGACAAGAATTCGCAGAAGCAATATTGGGACTGGCGTCACAATCATCACGACTGATTATTGCTCGCAGTATTCCTGACCGTATCCGGAGCAATGCGGAAAGTACGCAATCGCGTCGCGTGACTCAGCGCGGGTTCATCGTGGCCCACCAACACTCCTGCCCACGTAACCAATGGCAGCGGCGCGATTGCGAACAACGCATGTAGTTTCCCACTAGAACTCACTCCCCGCAGCCCCACATCAGGCAAGGCCCCTGTCTTTTCGCGGACAGCCCTGTCCGCACTGGCTTACCGGCGCAGGTGTCCAAGGGTCATAGTCGCGGCGGGAAATCCGCGCCCGGTAGGTTACACTAAGAAACTTTCACTCGACTCTCAGGAGGAATCACAGCTATGTCCGAAGCCGCCTCTAGTGGCGCCGATTTCAAGAAGCAACTGCGCGAAGGCTCGCCCAAGATGGGTGTGTTCTTGAACGCGCACAGCCCTACCGTCGCCGAACAGTTGGCGCATAGCGGCTATGACTGGTTGCTGGTCGATACGCAGCACGGCCCCATGGGCTATGAAAAGCTTTCCGCCATGCTTTCCGGGATTTCAAGCGGTGGCGCCAAATCCATGGTCCGCGTTGGCGGATACGACGATCGCCCCGGAATTCAGCAAGCGCTCGATCTCGGCGCCGACGGAGTTCTCATCCCTTACATCAACACCGCGGAAGAAGCGCGCCAGGCCGTGAGTTGCGCCAAGTACCCCAGAGTAGGAACACGCTCCGTCTACTTTCCCCAGCGCAGCATGAACAAGGCGGGCCTGTTAGGATACGCCGGCAATTTCAATAACAATGGCATCGTCGCCCTGCAGGTGGAAACCGCCTCATGCATCGAAAATATCGCGCAGATCGCCGCCGTCCCCGGAGTCGATATCCTGTTCCTCGGCCAGAACGATTTGTGCATGTCGATGGGCCTTTACGAGAAATACGAATTTCCCCACATGTACACCTCGCCGGAACTCGGCGCGGCCACCCAGAAGCTGGTCGATCACGCCCGTAAAAATAATCTCATTCTCGGGATCTTCCTGTTCGGGACGTCTCGCGTGGGCGAGTTCCTGGAAAAGGGATTCACCTTCATCAGCGTGGGCAACGACCTGCACCACGTCCTGACCCAGGCCGGTGCCTATGTGAACGACATGGAAAACATAGCCAAGGAAAAAGGAAAAAACTGGAAGCGAAGGCCGACAGCGCTCTTCTAGGAATGAAATCGGATGGTAGGGACGGTGTGGTCGCAGGCGAGTCGCCCGCGGCCATACATCTTTCAAGTCGCCGGCGTCTGGATCCCCATCTCTTTACCCAGGCTGATTTGATGGCTCTGCAATTCCTCGAGCGCTTTTTCCAGCTTGCCGGCCGTGCTGGTTATTTCTTCACCGTGGGCCTTCGGCTCTTCGAGCTGCTTGTCTAGGTCCTTCCATAGTCTGAAGATCTCCGAATCCGCCTTCTCCAGCTTTTTGGTCAGCTCTTTCAATCCCGCCTTTTGCGATTTGGTAAAGCTCTTGACAAAATCCTGGTTGCTGCCCCGCGCGTCTTCCACGGCGCCCTTCAAGGCAGCTGCCTGGCGGGAAAAATCCGTCGCGGTTTCTGCTTCCGCGTTCGCTTGCGACAGGTCCCGCGCCAGCTTCCTCGCCGTCCCCGTGCTGCTGGTCAACGCTGGAAAGTGGGACGCCTGATCGGAAGTGGCTTGGACCGCCAGTGCGTGATTGAAGTCCGTCAGACTCGCATCGCTGGTGTCCCCGCTCCCGGCCGGTGGAGCGCCTCGGCGCCCGCCGCCATGTCCGCCGTGCTGGGCCACCAGATTGGGAGCGGAGAGCAACAGCAATATCCCGATGGCGAACACCGCCGATCGGTCCCCGCGCGTTCTTCTTGGTGGAGGCATATTCCAACTATATCGCGTCAGGCAGCGACAGTGTATGCGGGAGATGCCGCATCAAACGTAAAAACTTCGTCAACAACCGCAAACAATTGTAAACCGCGCACCGGTGGGCACATTTCTTGCCCCACGGAAAAAGGCCACGCTCATTGCTGAACGTGGCCTTGATCATATCCGACACTCCACTGCGGTCTAGAACAAATTCCACAGGAACTGATTGTAAACATCGTGGTGATACTGCACTTCCGGCGCCTTCACA
>JBOGLD010000249.1:0-7884 GCA_050745885.1 Terriglobales bacterium | reverse complement strand
GGCCTTCATCGTCTCTGAAGGCGCGGATTTAATGGACATCTCGGGCCCATGGGAGGCCTTCAGCCTTGCCATGCTCACATCCAAGGGCAAACCCTGGCATGACTCGGACGGGGACGACATGGTGATGCCCTTCAACACGTATACGGTGTCCGATTCGCTGCAACCGATACACGCCGAGGGGCTGAATGTCGTCCCCAACTACACATTCGACACGGCTCCCAAGCCGCAGGTGATTGTGATTCCGGCTCAGGATGGACGGAGTGCGGCGCAGAAAAAGTGGTTGCTGGCCAATTCGGCTGACGCCGATGTGACCATGTCGGTGTGCACGGGCGCCTCGATGCTGGCCGGCTACGGCATGCTTGACGGCCAGACCGCCACCACCCATCACCTCTTCTGGAGCCAGATGCAGAAGCGTTATCCCGCAGTGCACTTCGTCAGCGGAACCCGCTTTGTGGATCATGGCAAGATTGCGACCGCCGGTGGAGTCAGCTCCGGCATCGATCTCGCCCTGCATATTGTGGACAGGTACTACGGGCGCGACGTCGCGCAGACGACGGCCGATATTATTGAGTATCGTGGCGATTTATGGAAGAGCCCGGAGTACGACGAGATAAGGGCGGTGGTCCCGGCCAAATAGTTCCTTTGTGCCGCGATCACTCCTGGCCGATCTTCAGCGGCTCCTAAAAGGGGATGTCGCCCTTTCACATTGAAAGCTTCCCGGCCCTTTTGCCTGGAGTGCCCGGCAAGTTTTGTACCGTGGGAATACTCCCGAAAACTCCCGAATAAGGGGCGATCCTGAACTCATTCCGGGCCAGAAGTTGGCTTCTGAGAAGTCAGCCGCGGTGGATCAAGCCGGAGATCAGTAACAAGAGACGCCCTTGAAAGATGTTGGTCGGGACCGTCTGTCAATCCTCTACGCAATCGCTGTCGAGGTTTTCTCGAATCGGTCTTGGCGAATCTATGGCAATACTGAGGTCGCTATCTCGGTGCTCGTGGGCTCCCGAACGAAAAGCATTTCGTACGATAAACGTACAATGAATTCGGCAATGGGGCCTTTTTTTCCTTCTGGCCATAGGAAGGATCAATAACGTACGTGCTGTCAATGCGCTGAATAGTTCGACTCCCGCCGCCTCTACCACCACTGACCATCGGCTTTGTTCGCGTCAATATTTCGTTTGACATGGGGCTGCTGACGTGGCACGATCTGCAGCCTGAGGGGGAAACCGACCGCGCGGAGGCGATCGTGTCCATCCTCATTCTTGTCTGCGTCATCCTGCTGCCTATCCTGCCAGCGTTTCTCCTTTTCAAGATATTGCCGAGTACGGCGATAGTTTCCGGTCCCTTACAGGGTTTCACGGTTAACCTGAGTGGTGCATTTGCGGGATACTTCGCGGTCGTAGTGCTGGTGATCGCGTCGCACAATATTCTGTTTCCGCGTCCGCAGACTTACCAGGTGTGGGAGCTGTCCGGCACCGTGACCGACGAAAGTGGGAATCCCATTCAACCCCTGGCGGCGACCGATGTCGTGTTTGACCCGCCGATATATCAGCCTGACCTCGGTGGCGTTTTCTCGGTAAAGTTCCCGACGATTCCGGCCCCTGGAGGTGGGACGACCTATCCCAAGCTATTTATCAGTCACAACGAATACGAACCCGTGCCGATCGATCTAGATCCGAAGTTGGGCAGCATGGACGGTGTCACTGGGATGGAAAGAGATAATGCGGCGCACAAGATAAGAATCAAGCGGATCTCGCTAAAGAAAATGCCGCAGCTAGCTGCCGCCGGGGATCATCCATGAAAACACAATGGACCATAGTTTCCGAACCCCGTGCATTGGCCTTGTATGGCATGCTGCTCTTCTCGCTGATGATCCTGGGAGCGAGCCGCGCCGACGCCGCGGTGGTGCGCGGTCGGCTGGTTCATCAGGGGCAAGCGGCATCCGGCATCGCGGTTACGGTCTACAGCCCGAGCGCAAAGCGGACTGTGCCGGTACGAACCGACTCCAGCGGCATCTATTACATCCCTAATGTTGCTCCCGGCAACTACACGCTCGAGGTCTGGACCTCGACCGGTGGAGGAGCACAACCGCGTACACAGGCGATCAAAGTCAACGATCCTTATACGGATGTCGCCACGATTGTATTGCCCTAACCCTGTATTGCCCTGAATCGGCCCATTGAAACGTCTACTCACTATTGGAGGTTCTATGTCAACCAATCCCACAGCTCCACGCATCTGTTTTGACCGTGTCGTTCCTGACCATCTTGACCCCGCGCGCGCTACGGCGCACAAGGCGGCGGTCGCGCAATATCTGTCCGCGGTGAAATCCACAGCCCAGCGATCCGGCAAGAAACCCTCCGCCCATGCGACCTTTGGCGAACAGGTCACGGCGGTGGGAGATCTCGGACAGCTGCATGCCACCGACCCAGTCGCCGTCGCCAGGATGGCCCTGATCAACGTCAAGAAATGGGACTTCGGCCACACTCTGACCTGCAAGTTTCTCGACGGCGACTCCTTCCAGCAAAACAAAGTGAAGGAGAAGGCCAAACTTTGGGAGACGTATGCCAACGTCCATCTCGAGTTCGGCGACGATGCCGACGCGCAGATCCGGATTTCGTTCGTGGCTGATCCAGGCTCCTGGTCAGCGGTTGGCCAGGATTGCCTGGTCACCAGTTACTTCGCCAAGGGCGAGCCCACGATGAATTTTGGCTGGCTGCGGGACGACACCGATGACCAGGAATACGAACGTGTTGTGGTTCATGAATTCGGCCATGCGCTGGGCTGTATCCACGAGCATCAGTCGCCGACCGAACACTTGAAATGGGACACAGCCGCGGTTTACAAGGCATTTTCCGGGCCGCCGAATTCCTGGACCAAAGCGGAAATCGACCAGAACATCCTGGAAAAATACTCGCCCGACGGAATCAGCGCGACCCGCTTCGACAAGAAGTCCATCATGCTGTATCAGTTCGATAAATCACTCTTTACCAATCACGTGGGCACGCCACTCAACTATGAACTGTCGAAGCAGGACAAACAAATGATCGGGGAGATGTATCCGCAGACCTCGTCATCAACAGTAAAGAAGACAGCCTAGCGGAAAGGGCCGGCAGTCGGGAATCGCTGCCGGCCCGGCATTCCTCTTTCCCTTGCGCAAGGCCCCAGGTTCCTCCGATGCGCGGCCCAAAGCTTCGCGACCCAAAGCTTCGCGACCCTGGCGTAAGGTCAGCCTGGCCCGGCAGGGCGCGTAGATTCTGCCGCGCCACGCCCAAAGGCCGCCCTAACTCGCTGACGCGTCATATAGAAGAGCAAAGCGCCGGCGATCAGCACGCCAACTATTCCACGCAGCAGATCGCCACGCAACAGATTGGCGAAATCTCCGACGACTTGAATGGCGATGATAGCCACGGCGAGCGCCCATCCCCAGCGACGACGTCGGGACCAGGCGATGGCGGCCAGTGCCAGGACGGCGGCCAGGAACAAAAAGGCCATGCCGACAGGTGCGCCCAACGGCGCCAGTTGCGCATAGGCGACCGGATTCAAGCGCCAGGCGTGGTCGAGGACTGTCCCCGGGAAAATCAAGGTCGCTGCCGCAAGCGAAGCCATGGCCGCTCCAAAAAACAGGAAGACGGTGACAGCGGCCAATCCGCGCGGCGGTTTCTGTGGAGGCTCTTGTGGCATGTCAGGTCTGATGTGCCTGGCTACCGTGTGCGTTGGCTGACGCCTGGAACGGCGATTACGTCGTCATAAAGGTTGACTTGCCCTGGGCGGGCGGGGCGGCCAGTTGGCAGGACAGCCGCTACACCGCAACCAGAACCCCGGCTTCGTCCCGAGGGAATCCTGAGTGTTCCCGGTGCGAGACGTAACCGCGTATGGTAAAGCGGATCACGCCGCGCTCCTGCTCCTCTACATGTCCTTCATTCCTCAGGTCGGCGATAACTTCCCGCGCCGATGAGGAATCCACTATCTGTTTGGGCAAATTGACGAAATGGGCCGGATCTGCCTCAAAGCACTGGGTCAATGCGGCCAGCAGTCCGTCCCGGATCGATACGTTATCCATGTGGCTCTCCTGTCCGGAATGGTGCGATCCTAAGCGCCCCAGCCGGGTTACGAAATGGCCCACAGGTGCCACAGACTAGTTACCAAGGTCATCTGCCATGCTCTGCCGCCTGGTCTGCCCGCCTGATGCTGGCGATCGAGCCGGTACTGACACCCTGTGAGTTTGCGGTTTGACGAGGGCCAGTTTCGATCCGGTGGATGGGTTCCAGAAAGGCGCTTGAATCCCGCTCCAGACAAGGTATTCCGGGCCGGCACCCTCCACGATTGCGCAAACAATTGCAGTATGTCCTGCAACTGCCTCCCGAAAGCGTAGATACGGCGTCGGTAACGTTTGGTATCGGGCTTGCATATTGACATTGCGAAGTTGAAAACGAGGCAGCAGGAACCCGAGGCATCCTCCCCGACCTTGATCCTGAATCTTCCAAAAGTCGGAGGCAAAGTTGATGAAGATCACGTTGTGTCTATTAGGCATTCTTTGTTTTGCAGGGGTTGCCCTCGGGCAAGCCTCTAGCGGGGCCACCAGCGGGCTAAGCGCTGAACCCGTGATCTACACGTTTCAGAGCCATGCGGGGCGGGCCTCTCAGCAAGGGATGGGAGAGCACCTTGACATCATGGAACACTCCGCCAATGTGCAAGCGCATGGCGTGAGGCCGCTGTGGGAATTCGTAACCCCCGCGTATGTCGTCCCTCTGGGGGATTCGGCCCGGCTGCTTCGGAAAGAGCACATGGACGCGAAAAAAGCCGAGATCGTCTGGAACAACTAAGTTCGGGCTCCGACTTAAAGTAGAGTTTACTTGGCCGAGGGTGCCCTATCTGTCGCAAGGTCTGCGACAGATAGGGCATTTCATCTTTGCATCCCACCGCGACGGGCCCTCCATCATCTGCCTCGGCCGACAATGGTAAACTGCCACCGCAAGTTTCCTCCCCGACGGAAAGAATCACGGTGAAAGAATGCCCAGGCAGAAGCTGAACCTAGCCATGATTGGCACTGGCTCCATTGCCAAGGCGCATTCCAACGCCTTCCGCCAGGTGACGCATTTCTTTGATGTTCCCTACGAACTCGGTCTGAAAGTCATCTGTGGACGCAACTCGGCCAAGCTGGACTCTGCCGCAGCACGGTGGGGCTGGGAAGAAGTCTCGAACGACTGGCAGGCGGTGGTCAGCCGCCCCGATATTGATGTCGTCGATATAGCGGTGCCCAACAGCCTGCACGCGCCGATTGCCATCGCCGCGGCCAAAGCCGGAAAAATGGTTTGGTGCGAGAAGCCGCTGGCCACGACACTGCAGGAGGCGGAGACCATGGCTCAGGCAGTGGGTCAGATTCCCAACCTGGTCTGGTTCAACTACCGGCGCATTCCAGCCGTGGCCTTCGCCAAGCGCCTGATCGAGGAAGGGCGCATCGGCCAGATCTTCCACTACCGCGCTCTGTATTTGAACCAGTCAGGAAATGATCCGAGTAAAGCCGCGAGTTGGCGCTACCACCGGTCCGAGGCCGGGCTGGGAGCGGCCGGAGATCTGCTCTCCCACTCCATCGACTCCGCCCTCTACCTCAACGGGCCGATCACCGAACTGACGGCCATGATGCACACCTTCGTCCCGGGCCGCGACGTGGACGATGCCACGCTGCTCCTGGCCCGCTACGCCGACGGCAGCGTGGGTACGTTCGAAGCGACCCGCTACGGGGTTGGCTGCCGCAACCGGCACGCCTTCGAGATCAACGGTTCGAAGGGCATGCTGCGTTTCAATCTAGAGGAGATGAACCAGCTTGAGTTTTACGATGCCGCTGAAACACCGAACCAGCAAGGCATGCGAAACATAACCGTGACCGGTCCAGACCATCCTTACTCGGAACATTTCTGGAAGCCCGGCCACATCATCGGCTACGAGCATACTTTTATCGCCACTTTGGGAGATTTCTTGAATGCTCTGGCGCGTAAAGAGTCGCGCTATCCAGATTTCGATGATGCAGTTGGAGTGCAACGCGTGCTGGATGCGGTCGAGCGTTCGGCAGCATCGCTCCAATGGGTGAAGGTTTAGTTTTAGGATGGTTACGGATCTCGATGGCGGTTCTTGCTAGCGACTAAATAGCATCCTCAACGACAAGAAGTGTTTCACCGTAGTACCTTTCGCTGCTAAAGCTGGCGCAGCAATACGATTCGACCGCTTCATCACTGGTTCCAAGAGATGGGCAACACTAGAGCGCAGATTGATCGGATGATTGACAAAGCTAAGAGAGAGGGTTTCAACCCTGGCGAACTGAAGGAACCGTTCAAAACGTAACTTCAAGATCTGTGAAGTCTACGATGGAGATAACTTTAAGCTACTAATGATCTGCAGACCCTTGAACAGTGTCCAAAGGGTCAGCAGTAACTAAAATGATTAACTTGAGAATCTTTAACACACCAGTACGGATAAAGCCGACAGTCTCCTTACTAGTCTTTGCGATTTGGGCCGGCGCCGCTGGGTTGGACTTGTATTGGCATCCTGGTCGTGGCTTCTGGTCAGCCGTGCTTATTGGCTTCGCCACCATGTTTCTCTTGATTTTGGCGGACTTCGGGCATCCGCTCGCCCACATATTCAGTGCTCGCTTTGCCGGCACCCCGATGAGTGAAATCCGCATTACTGTCACGCAAATGCCACATACGCTCTACGACAATAACGCGGCTTCGCCTAACGTTCACCGGTTGCGCGCGCTGGGTGGTCCCATTTTCAATTTGCTGTGCTTACTCCTGAGCGTAGCGGTATTCGTCATCGCGCCAGCTGGTTCGGTTGCGAAGGAGTTGGCGTCCTGGTCGACAGTTGCTCACAGCATGATGTTGATTATGAGTCTGGCACCGGAGCCCATTGTAGATGGTGGCAATATTTTAAAGTGGACATTAGTAGCAAGGGGCTGGTCCGAGGTCGCCGCCGTTGCAGGGGTGCGGCGTGCTGGCTGGCTGTTCGGGATAATGGCTGTTGTGCTTGGACTGTGCCTGATCGCCATGCATGTCTGGATAGTTGGTGGAATATTCTCGGCCTCTGGTACTATCATCTTAGGTATCGCGGTCGGTGTAGTCCGTTAGAGGTTTCATTATTTGTGTCATTTTTATAACGACCCTTACTGCTCAAAATCCACTCCCCCAAACCTATCCAAATCCCTTGTGAAAGTTCATAATTCTTGGTGCTGACCTGCGCCCCGAAAACTAGTCCAACTCCAGACCACCGCCTCCTCAATCCCACTCTTCGTTTTCGGCGATCCGGGCTGATGACGTTCTGATTGAGTAGGTCCACATTCGTTGGGTAGTCCGGGTACTTCGCGTTATGGGTCTTTGTAGCTGCTCTCTCGGCATCGTTTCCGACAAAGTGGATAGCGGACGGTCTCGTAGCCTAGCGGCTTGCTATAGTTTGGATTGTCGCCGTTTATGAAGTCCCTGATTCCGCGGGTGAATGCGAAGGACCGCAGCGGGTTCGGTATGGTAGAGCCGTCCAGCACGAACGACTCCTGCGGCAGCGCGTTCGGAATCTTTTTCGTCAGTGGCTCAACGCTGGTTTCGTCCCAAAACGGCAGCGTCACTTTAGGTGTTGCTGGCTAATTCGAAAGGTCCGTGAGCCGCAGTTACATTCGACCGCCTAAGGAGAAAAACATGGCCGGAGCCGAGATCAAGTACTTGCGCATCGCATTGCTGCTGGTGGGTTTGATCTTCACAGTCGGGATCTATCCGCTCACCATTATTTGGCCGTCCGGCTGGTCGTGGCACACGGGACAGTCGGACTACCTGCAGATGATCCTGGGAGTTTACGCGACGCTGGGGGTATTTTTGTTAATTGCGAGCCGCAACCCGCTCG
>JBOGLD010000248.1:0-10755 GCA_050745885.1 Terriglobales bacterium | reverse complement strand
TCGGTTAACCGACGAACGCGACCTGCCGAATTCTGCCGCCAATCTCACTTTGTGGCCTTCCCCCGAGGTCGGGGACGGATGCGAGAACAAGGGTGGATCGTCATGAAGCCTCAACGTCTAAATGTTCCCGGGGCACCATGCAGTTTGTCGGTAGACCGACGAGAGTTGGTCTTCGACCGCTCGTTTTTCGAACACTTCGGATTTCCTCTAGCAAAAAAAGTACGGTGTTTCTCAGTGGGGCACTACCCCACATAGGGGGCTTTCCGTGAAAAATATCGTTCGCTTGATGCTCGTAACCCTGGTGCTGCTCGGTGCTATGTCAACTTCATCCTTAGCCGAAGGCGGCGCTCCGCCACCGATGTGCGCGCCCGGGCATTGCCCCAAGTAAGTTAGGTCAGCTCCGCCGGGGCGGCTAGATTGCTTGTGGGTTCTCTGAGTTACGAGTAGGCTGCTACCAGTGCAGCCATGGGAATTCCTGTCTCAGCAACAGCAGTTCTGTGGCTTGCGCCGGTTGTACTCCAACCTCTCATAGCCTGTGTCATGTTGGGCCGCAGGCTTGTGAGGCCATTCCCTATTTTCTTCTGCTTCAATATTCTTGTTCCGGCACGCGATGCCGCTCTTTTTTTCCTGCCGTATCCGGGCAACGCCTATTCGGGCGTCTACTGGTGGGGAGAGGGTGTGGCAGTGGTTTTGGCTCTGGGCGTCGTTTTTGAAACCACTTCGCATTTCATCCGGCCTTATCCGTTCTTGCGCGTCTTCCTGAAAGTGCTCTGGATAGCCGGCGTTATCGCTGGGGTGTTGGCGCTGGTCCTGCTTCGGGCAGCTGGCCCGAGCGGCGCGAGCTTAGTCTTCGAGTGGATCGTCCTACTGGAGCGTTCCGCCAGGTTCCTGCAGGTGTGCCTCCTGATTGTGGCGATCGCGTTGATGTCTCGCCTGGGCCTGACTTGGCGCCACTACTCCCTCGGAATTGCGGCTGGTTTCGGGGTCTATTCAGCCCTCGACCTGGTTCTGCTTGAGCTTCGCGCCCATCTTCACGTCTTGTCCGACGCGGCCTTTGTATTGCTGAGGCCTGCGGCATATAATCTCGGCGTTGCGATCTGGGCCTTTTATTTTCTCTGGCCCCAGGGCGGGAAGCCGGTCGACCGTTTGCCTGGTACCAACCTTGCGGACTGGAACGATACGCTGACCAAGCACATTGACAAATGGTATCGACGCTCATAATTCTGTTTGCGACTGCATCCTGCCTTTTCATGGTCTGGACGATTCTTCGTCCCGGGCTGCCTCAAATCAGGACCCTGGAAGACTGGGAGGCCAAGAGGCACGAAGTCGATCCCGAGTTGTTTCGAGTCTTGCTCGATCCTGCCGAAGAACGATTTCTTCGGCAATCGCTGTCCTCGGCTGAGTTCCGGCTCTTCCAAAGAAAGCGGATGGCGTTGGCCCTGCGCTGGCTGGATTCGGTGGGAGAAAATGCCGCTATGTTGATGAAATTGGGCCAGCTGGCGAAGACGGCAGCGAATCCCAAGCTGGCTAAGGAGGCCGAGGATTTGATCCGTGTCGCGCTTCGGCTTCGTGTAAACTTGCTCCTAGCCCAGCCTTGCTTATGGCTGAAATGGCTTTTCCCGGGTTGGGCGTTGTCGCTACCGTCGGCCGAAATACCGTATGAGGAATTACTCGTTTACCTCAGCCGAATCCGGCAACAACAGCAGTGGGGCCTTAAGCAGCCTTTGATGGCAGGTTAAGGTTTAATTTGGCAGCGGTGGAGCGCTCCTACTGCTGGTCGTTGAATTCCCGTTCTCTCCGTTGAAAAGTTTGGAAGTGGTACGAGTGGGGAAGAGTTTTTTCTCTTAATGTTATCCGGATTTCCGCGGACCATGGGCACTCATGAAACCGGAATGACCGCTTGAGACGGGGAGATCACGGCCACGAACATGGACTCGGGTAAATGGCTTCGGGAGTTGCGCGAAGAGCGCTTTGTAAAGTCCAGTGACATCGAGCGCATCAGCCGTTCGATCGCCGACGTCAAGGGTAACGCCGATTTTTACGTTTCGCACTCGACCCTGGCCGATATCGAAACCGGGTCAGTCCCCAGCATTCACAAGCTCTTTAGCCTGGCCGCTTGCCTCAAGGTTTCCCTGGAGGAGCTTCTGCTGGTCTTCGGAATTGATGTGAACGAGGTGCGGCAATATGCCGCCCCGCATGAACCGGGCTCACCCCGGCCCGAAACCGCGGAAGTGCGGGAACCTGGTTTCCGCTTTCAGCTCAGCTTCGACACCGCCTTCAATAGTCGCGAGACCAGTCTGCTCAAATTGAACCCGCAGGAGCTGGCCACTCTTCCGCCCGCCCTGCGCAAGCGTCTTGATCCCAGACGCTACCGCTACGCCGTGGTTGGCCTCAAAGACGACACCATGGGTGAGTTGATACCACCCGGCTCTTTGGTTGAAGTCGACGTCATGCAGAACGCGGTCCAGGTATCTGAGTGGAAAACCATTCGCGAACGTCCGGTCTACCTGGTCTGGCATACCGACGGCCATAGCTGTTGCTGGTGCCAGCTGGAAGGAAAAGAACTTACCCTGCTGCCTTACCCGCTCTCCCGCCAGGCCGTGAGACGCTTCAAAGTACCGCGGGAGGCCTCGGTAATCGGCCGCGTGGTCAATGCCTGGCTCCCCTTTGATCAATTATCGAACGGAAGGACGACTCACTAGGATCGCCGGTCTTCGGGCGTTTCCTTGCCCACAACTTCCAGGGCAATCGCGACATTCAGAAAGTACAGCTCCGCGGATATGGCGAGAGCACCCACCGGAACCGTTGCCCGGTACGCCTGCAAAGACCTCCAGGTTTTCAGCACCGTAAGAATCTCGCCGCGGGTATAGCGGATGTATTCATGCAACTGGTTTACGTAGTCCCCCAACGGGGTGGTCAGCAGACGTCGGAACACCCGCTCGTGGCAAACCCTCAATGCAGCATCCGCGGCGTGAACTCCTCTTTGATGGGAGAGTTCCGGGTGCAGATACATTCCGCTGTTGCAGTCCCGAAGCGACGCCAGATAAATCATTCTGGTCAGATCGTTGGGTAAAGTCTCGAGCGCGGTCTGGCTGGCATAATCTGCCAGACTGCAGGGCACGTCCTGGAGGCCTGGGAAGTCTGGTGCCGGAACACCCGCGGGAGGCAAAAATTCAGGGGGCAAGAACTCAGTGAATGCTTTTGAATCCAATCGTTTCGGCCCAGGCGGAGTAGCCATTCGATTTATCCAGCGTACCGGGAAGCAGTGAAGCAGCAAATTTCTGTCTAAGGCCTGACCAATCCTGCTTATCTGGCTGATCAGATGCCGGAGAGCGCGTCTTCTGTGGGCAATTGTACTCTCGCTGCCTGAGGTTTCAAGCCTAGATTGAGTAACTCCAGGGCGGACTACAAGTGCACGTGCGGGCTCTGTCCTGGATTCTTGCGGCGCGGTCGAGGGGCTTTGACCACCTTGACTTCGAATTGCACCTGCAGTTTTTTGGGAGGATAGCACGCAGCCCTATCACAAGCCTGGTATTTCAGTTCTCCACTAATCATATACTTGGCGGGAATCACGTCCGCCAGCGGACGCACTTCCACTACCACCGGGAACTCTCCGCTATAGACGCTCAATTTGTCCTCCGGAGCAAATGGGAAGCTCATTTCGGTGCCGGCGGGATAGGTGACCCTTCCAATCACAATATCGGTCGGAGCGCTCAGCCTGAGTACGGTCGGGATCAGGAATTCAGACTTGGGCTGGTTGGAATTCACGTGAAAACCTGCACCCACGCGAAAGCGCAGGTTGACCGGGTTCGACCGTCCGCGGGAAACCGGAGTCACAGGCGCGGGCGCCATCGAGACCGACGGCGACTTCCTTCCCGGGATATCCGAGTTGGCGGACAGCGCAACCGGGCTTTCCTGTCCCACGGCCAGCGCGGCCAGTAGGGCCAGGCCGGGCCCGACCTTTCGCAGTATGAACATCAGAACTCTAATATTAAAGAGGGTTGGGACTCGACCGCTACGTTACTTTTGAGCCTGGACGGGTTGCCCCTCGGCCAGTGCCTTCTTGATACTGTCCTCGATTTCTCCCCGGCCCTTCAGTCCAAACACTTTATCGACCACCTTGCCATCGCGCCCGATGTAAAAGGTAGCGGGGAGAAACTGCACCCCGCCATACGCGTTTCCAACTTCCTCCTTGCCGACCAGGATGGGATAGTTCACGCCCAGGTCCTTGGCGAACTCGCGAATCTCCTTGGGGCTGGCGTCATCCATGGCAATGCCGACAATCTGCAATCCCTGTGGCCCGTATTGCTTTTGCAGCTCGGCAAACCAGGGCATCTCGATCTTGCAGGGCTGGCACCAGGTGGCCCAAAAATTCAGCAATACGCCCTTACCGCGAAAATCAGAGAGGTGCACGGTCTGACCGTCAAGTGAGTCCAGGGTGAAATCCGGCGCCATCTGGCCATTCATGCTGGCGCCGGCGTCGGCGGTCTGGCCGGAGCCCCGCCGCGCGATCTGAAACCCGAAGACAATCATGACGGTCACCACCAGGGCGACCACGATAATGACTATTGGATCGCGTTTCACGGCTACTCCCTGTCAAAGTGCGAATCGGTTGAGGAACGATAAGTAATTCGAAATGATGGTAAACCGCCCAAACACCAGCAGCGTGCCCAACACCATCAGCAATCCGCCGCTAACCACTTCCAGGGCATGCATGTGCATGCGAAAACGTTTGTAGAACCTGAGGAAGCGCTCGATGCCCAGCGAGGTCAGCAGGAAGGGCACGGCTAGTCCCATCGAGTACACCGCCAGCAACAGGATCCCCTTGGCCACCGAGTCCTGGGTTGCGGCAAACCCCAGGATGACGGCCAGGATCGGGCCCACGCACGGCGTCCACCCAAAAGCAAAAGCAAATCCGATCAGGAAAGCTCCCCACGGCGTGCTGCCGCCCTTCACGCTGTGCAAGCGCGCGTCCGTGTACAGGGCCTTGATCTTGAACAGACCAGTCAGGTGCAATCCAAACAGGATGATGACAACGCCGGCGACCTGCGCCAGCACTGACTTGTAGCGCGCCAGCAACTGCCCAACCTCGGTCGAGATTGCGCCCAGCGAAATGAAAACCACGCTGAATCCCAGAATAAAACCAATGGAATTCAGCATCACTCGTCCCAGCAGCCGTGATTCCTGGGCCTTCAGTTCCTCCACTCCGGCTCCCGAGATCAACGAAACATAGCCCGGAACCAGAGGCAGCACGCAAGGCGAGAGGAACGAAACCAGCCCGGCCAGGAACGCGGCGATAGGAAGAGGAAGGCTAGACATCTGTATTTATTGTACCTGCTGCAGCAAACGTGCCCTAGTCAATACCGCGACAAAAGCGGCTGTCTCTTGCTACTTTCACCAGATGCGTAGTGCTGTCCAAGGTTACAGCTATTTGTTTTTACTGGCAGGCGGCAACGGCGCCGGCATCGGCTGGGCCTCCGCCGGAGGCGAAACCACCGCCTTACGGATGAACCCGGGAGGAATGGCGGCGGTCAGCACCGCGCGGTCATCATGTCGCGTCACTCTTAATCCGTCGAAAAATGCTTTCATGTCCGGATCGTTGTCCGGAGTGGCAACCTTTCCCTCGGCGGTGTGGAAGAGTTGCAGAAATGTCCCCAACTGTTCGGTCAACCGCTGGGCATCGTCTGCACTGCCGGTAAAGGCTTCCGCCCGGAAATGCACGCGTCCCAGGTAGCGCGCGGACGCCACTACCGTAGCCGGCTTGGTGAACAGGAACGACAAGGCGTTCGGGCTCGGGGCGCTATCCACCGGATCCACCTTGAAGATTGCCCAGGCCAGGCTGGCCAGGGGAACGTACTTATAGTACCGCCGCAGGAGCGCCGGCCCGCCAAACGGAGAAGCCACCTTTCGGGAGCGGTCTACGATGCCGCGGATGACCATGGGATCGTCGTGGTTCGACGCTGCCACCGTATCAACGCCCAGCACCGCAACCCTCAAGGTGCGGCCTTCAAGCGGAATGCTGTAGATGTCCACCGAACGGTAATTCTCCACCGACCCCGAGATCTTGCCCAAATAAGCCCGCAGCCGCTCCCCGTCAATCTTGCCCACAAACACTTCCGAAAACCGTGACGGCTGAGGGGTTGCTGGCTGGGCCTTCCGCTTGACCGGATAATGAATGGCAAAGGCGGCCTGGTCCAGGTCGCGTTCGAATTGAAACCCGGTGGCCTGGATGAACTGCTCGTATTCCGGCTCATGGGGAACGTCCGGCAGTTGGCCGGCGATGTTGGCGCGGCGCACCCATTTCAGATCGACGTAAAAGTAGCCGTCCGCGCCGGGCAACAGGCGGGCAGGTTCAGGCGGGGCATGCTTGCGCAGCGCAACTGCCAGCGCGATGGCCGCGGCGACCAGCACAACGCCAAACCAGATGGGGAGTCTGCGTCGTATGCGCATGAATGGTGACCGCTCGGCGAAGGCAGGTGCCGCAACGGTCAGCGAATAGCAATCATAACCCAATGTAGGCGCGAGCGTCCCGCTCGTGCAGGCTGCCAGAACCACATATTGGGTTCTACCTCAGGCCCGGATCCTCGACACTCTAGGATCTTCACCCCTTGCGGTTGGCTACTCCCCAGCACGAGCGGGACGCTCGCGCCTACATTGACATTGGGTCACTGCAGTTTGGCGTATTCGGTTTTGGCGTCCTTCAGAATGGGGACGTCCGGGTCGGCATCTTTCCAGAGGGCAAAAAAGTCCTGGTAGGACTCCTTGGCTTTTGTCTTGTCTCCTTGCAGCGCCAAGGCACGCCCCAGTCCCAGCCGGGCCAGGGAATAGAGCGGACTGTTCGGTGCGATGCCGCGACGATCCAGAATCTTCTGATACTCGGTGGCTGCTTTTTCTCCATTGCGCAAATGCAGATACGCTTCTCCGCGAACATACATGGGCCAATAGGCCGCGCCCGATGGCGGCGCGCCAAATTCGTAGGGAACGGCGGCTTCCAGAGTGTCAATCGCCGGTCCCGGCTGCCCGGCCCTTATCTGGTTGGTCGCCTTGGCTACCGGAAGCCAGACCGAGTTTTGCATGGTGTCGGTCGGAAATTCCCGGGCCAGCTCCTCAATCAGCTTCTGCGAGCCGCCGGCATCGCCGGCCCGGGCCAGCGCGTCAGCTGCTGCCACGCGAGTATCGCGATCATCTGAGGCGGCGAGCGCCTGCAATGCCACCTGCCGGGCAAGTGCCGGGTTGCCGACTTCGGCCAGACAAGACGAGTCGAGCAGGCGAATCCCCCCGGAAAGCTCCTTAAGGCCGGAATTCTGCGCTGCACTGATCCCCTGGGCAAAGCTTTGCCGGGCACTCTGTATCTTGCCCAATGCGCATCGCCCCATTCCCTCGAGCAGGAACATGATGGGCTCAATCGAAGGTCCTTTTCCCAGGTCCATGGCGTGCTGCATTCCAGCCTTATCGTCATGGACGAACGCCATGGTGTAAAGCGAAAGGGCATCCGTAGGAGACCCCAGCCCCTGGGAACGGGCCTGCTCTACGACCGTTTTGGCTTCGTCGTAGCGGCCTAGGATCTCGTAGGAGTCTGCGAGGTTGGCATACGCGAACACATCTTTCGGATTAAGCCGCAGCGCCTCGCTGGCATTGGCCATGGACTTTTCCGGCTGTCCCGTCGTCTCGTAGCCCAGCGCCAGGTTGTCCCATGGGACCGAGTCGCGGGGATAGGTTTGCTTCCACTGTTCATAGACTGCCAGGCCTTTATCGATTTCTCTGGTGACTTCGCCGTAATAGTGGGCAGAAATATAAAGCTTTTCGCGTTCGCTCGCCCGGTCTTTCAAATCGAAGGCCTTGCTCAGGTTTTTCAGTTGCTGGCTGGTTTGCGAGAGGTTGCCATAGACCACTCCCAGGGTGGCGTAGGCCATGGCAAAGTTCGGGTCGAGTTCGATGGCGCGCTTCAGGTACGGAACAGCTTTCTCGTCGTCCAGCTTCGAGTGCTCAGCCTGCCCCAGCGTGAAAGCCTGCAATGCTTCCAGGGAAGAGGTCGTGGCTTGTTCCAGCGGAGTGGCGAATTTCTGCACCGATCCGATCGACTCGCCCAGTTTCTGCCGCAGACTGGAAGCGGCCTGATCGAGCGACTTCAGCACCAGTTCCTTGCTTTCAGACTCCACCTGGGCCCGTCCCAGAGAATCTCCGGTTTGCGCATTCACCGCGTTGAGATCAATCACGTAATGGCTGCCCAGGGGCGAAATAGAGCCGGTCAACATGGCTTTCACACCGTCGCGCACGCAGATCTCGCGCGCCACGTCGCTGGTCAGCCGCTCGTCGGGAGACCGCCCCATCAGTCGCAATGCTGCCTGGATCCGCGATTGCGGCAATACGTTCAGATACGGCGACTGCTCCAGTTGCACCGCCAGCGCCTGCTTCAGCGTCCCGTCGAAGACGGCGTCGCCGGTGGTATTGACGAAGTCCGCCAGCAGGATGGAATCTTTTTCGGTCAGCGCCTGGGAGCGGCGCGTGTAGAAGAAGAATCCAGCAGCCACCGCAACCAGAAGCGCGACTACCGGCGTTGCAATCTTCCACCACCGGCGCGAGGGCGCGGGCGGAACCGCCGCGACCTTGACCGAAGAAGATGATGACGGAATTGAGGCCAGTGCCGCGGCCGAGGTGGGCGCCGGCACCGGGGCCGCAGGCTGGGCGGCTGAAGATGCGGAGTCGTGCGCCGCCGGCACGCTCCCGGAACTGGCCGCTACCGCCCGTCCCGTGTCCGTGTCGCGCTTCAGGCGTTGCAGATCGGCGCGCATGTCGGCAGCGTGCTGGTAGCGCAGATTCCGGTCCTTTTCCAGCGACTTGCTGACGATGCGTTCCATCTCCGCCGGCAGATCAGGGTTAAGCCGGATCGGAGGCGTGGGAAGCTTTTCCAGAATCGCATTAAAGATGAGCGCCGAAGTGTCGCCGCGAAAGGGCAGAGTGCCGGTGGTCATCTCATACAACACCGCGCCAAAAGAAAACAGATCGGTTCGCGCGTCCAGTTCTTTCCCTTTGGCCTGCTCGGGAGACATGTAAGCCACCGTCCCCATGGTCGAACCGGGACTGGTCAGGTGGTCCTGGCTCATGGCCGTCGCCTGCGAGAACCCGGCGGCCGCGTCCATGCTGCCGCTCGCCGGCGTGACCTTCGCCAGGCCAAAGTCCAGCACCTTGGCATGACCGCGCTGGGTGACAAAAATGTTGGCGGGCTTGATGTCGCGATGAACAATGCCTTTGGCATGGGCGGCATCGAGCGCGTCGGCAATTTCGATCGCCAGCCCGAGCAGCGTGTCGAGTTCCACCGGACGCCCGGCAATCAGGTACTTGAGCGTCACCCCCTCCAGGTACTCCATGGCGATGAAGGCCTGGCCATTCTCCTCGCCAATGTCGTAGATGGTGCAGATGTTGGGATGGTTCAGCGCGGACGCAGCCTGGGCCTCGCGCTGAAAGCGGCTCAGCGCCTGGGCGTTCTTGGCCACCTCATCGGGCAAAAACTTGAGGGCCACGAAGCGATGCAGTCGGGTGTCTTCCGCCTTGTAAACCACACCCATACCGCCGCCGCCCAGTTTTTCGACGATGCGATAGTGCGAAATGGTCTGTCCGATCACGGTTTCCGCTGGATCACGATCTGTGAGAGCAAGACGAAGCTGCCATGTTAGGTGGGCGGGAGCAGCAAGTCAACGCGACGGGGGGATAGGAGATAGAGCGGTTCGAAGTTGCACCCCCATTTCCGCCTGGGCGGGATGGCGGCCACCAGGGCCAGTCGATGATGAGTGTAATCGCCTGATAGTTTCAATTACCGAATGCCTCTTGAACGACTCACGCTATTCAAACTCAATCGTGATGAATGTGGCCGGTGAGTTTCCCGTGTTTGTCGTCGCATGGCTTACTTCGCGGGGAAACCACTTGACATCCCCACCCTTCATCAGAACCTCGGAAGAAGGCTGCCCAGTCACGTCCTCGCGGAGCTTCACATCAGATACGGCGACTACGAGCCTATCGTAGTGTTCGTCGTGGTTTTCTGTGCGGCCGCCAGCCGCGATCGTCATCGTGTATGCACGCATCATGGGAAACTCGAATAGTTTAGCCAAAGCCGCATCGTGAAACCGAAATCCACCGATTGGCGTTGCAAAACCGCTGCCATCGACCTTTAACGCCTCGATGACAATGACGTCAGCAGGTTCAGGCGACTTGTTCCTCTCTGCGACTGTAAAACCACCCTTCGAGGTATGGACTTCGCCGCCCTCAAGACTGACTATTACCGGTGGTCGGCCTCGGACCTCGTTTGCAATCGTAAGGGGGTGCAGACTCAGATACGCGTACAAGTGTTTGTGACGGTGCGGTACGGTTGCTTCACTCGGTTGAAGTTCTAAGCGGAAAACCCTGACCTCCGGGTTTTCGAACAGCACTTTATGGTGCGGTTCGTCCGATATGTCAACAGGTGCTGTGGATCGGCCTTCCTGCGCCTGTGCGGCTGTACACAACAGGAAGGCAACAACAACCGAAACGGGCGTTTTCATCCACCGGATTATAGTCTGTCCGGGCGGCCCGACTCTCAACACTGTTGTAACATCCCTATTGCACTCATTGACCTTGGTTTTTGGCGAACAAATGGCGCAAGCTGGTGAGAACGCCTTCCATGAGAAGGCCGGTCGGAGTCAAGGGGATTCGTTTTGGGATTTGTTGGTCACGCCGTTTCTTCGCAGCCGAGTCGCCACTGTCGCCACCCTTCCATCCGCA
>JBOGLD010000247.1:0-13142 GCA_050745885.1 Terriglobales bacterium | reverse complement strand
ACGCCGGCATTGGAAAAAGTGCAAAGATAATTTTGTATCGTGGGAAAATCCTGCGCCAGGTATGGATTCCCCATGGCGAGGACCGCGGTCTTTGCGGCCGCGCGATCGAGGATCGCCTGCAGCAACGCGGCGCTGGCGTCGTTAAGAGAAACTGAGTTGGTTAAACCATTCACGCTCTGCATGGCTTTTCCGGCGGTGGGCACAACGTAGACGGCCGCAATCACCGCTTGCGCCTGGTCCACGGCGCTCAATATCGCGTCCGACATAGCGGCGGCGATCCGGGGATCGGTATAAATCACATTGGCATCGGGCACGCGAACCTTGATCGCCCGTTCCAGGGCACGGCCCGCTTCGGTCCGGACATCTTCAGAAAGCACCACCGCCACCACTCGGTTGTGCACTTCTTCCACCTGTTGATACGGAAGCCCGTTCGTAACAGTTCCCGATTGTTTCAGCGGCAGCAGCTTGCCGTTGTCACGGACCAGGGTGACGGCATCGTCGGCAATCTGCTGTCCCAGCGCCAGGTTTTCAGGCTTGCCCACGACTTCAGGAAGCGCGCCCACATCCACCAGGCGGGCTTTGTTCAGGCCCAGTGAGGCTTTTGCCTTCAACAGCTTAAGGACGGACGCGTCGAGCCGGGCGGAGGAAATTTCCCCGCTGCGCGCAGCCTCAAGCATAGCATTGTAGGAGGCTCCCAGGTCGGCGGGAATGAGCAGCAGATCGTTGCCCGCTTTGAAGGCGTCGACTGCGGCCCGGCCGATGTTGGCGGAGTAGAGGCGGGTCAGGCCGGCCATCTCGAGCGCGTCGGTCACTACGATGCCCTGAAAACCGAGTTGGTGCTTGAGTAGATCGGTGACGATCGCCGGCGAAGTTGTGGCTACCCGATTGGGGTCGGGCTCGAGCGCGGGAACGGTAACGTGCGCAACCATGACAGCATCGACTCCGGCCGCAATGGCCTGGCGGAAGGGCGCCAGTTCCACGGAATTCAAGCGCGCCCGGTCCCCGGTGACCCGGGCCACACTGAGATGCGAATCTGTCGCGGTGTCCCCGTGGCCGGGGAAATGCTTTGCCGTAGTCATCATTCCCGCGGTGCGTGCTCCCCGAATGTAGGCGGCGACGAGATCTCCAACCTGCTCGGGATCTTCTCCGAAAGAGCGGGTGTTGATGATGGGGTTCGCGGGATTGGAATTGACGTCGGCATCGGGAAAGAAATTCCATTGCACCCCGACGGCGCGAGACTCCTCGGCCGTGATGCGGCCGAAGGCTTTCGCGTAATCCGTCTTTCCCGCAGCGCCGAAGGCCATGGCGTGCGGGAACTGGGTTGCGCCCCGAAGACGCATGGTCACCCCGCGCTCAAAATCGGCGGCGATGAGCAGCGGCAGCTTCGACTCCGCCTGCAAACGATTGAGCAGTTCGGCGGCCTCATAGGGCTCACTGCGATAGAGAAATGGAGGCTCCCATGGCACGGTCATGGCGAATGCGCCGATGTGATATTTGCGCATGGTGTCGCGCAGTTGCAGATACTCGGGACTATTTACATTGAGGAACTGGGCCCGCACCCAGACCATGAAAAGCTGTCCTACCTTCTCTTCCAGGGAAAGCTTGCGCAGGGTCTTCTGCGCCCATTTTTCCCCGCCATGGTCGAGATAAATGGGGCCGGCGCGTTGATATTTTTCCTTGGCCAGGCCGGGGACGCTGGCGCAGAGGAGAATGAGCAAGACGGCGCAAAACCTGATCATGGAAGGACGATAGCATGGAGTTGTGTGGGGCGGACACTCCCTTCGACTTTGCTCAGGGCAGGCCTGTCCGCCCCACACTTACCGAGCTTCAGTTCTTCTGCGCTCGCTGCTTGGCGAATTCTTCCACCCGCTCGCGCGTGCTCAGCACGTGCCTGGGTAGTGGGAGCCGGCTGCCCTCTTCGAGCAAGGGAATCAGCTTGTCGAATTCCGGACCGGAGTGCGAACCGGTGATCACGATGCGGATGGGGTGAAACAGCTCTTTTCCTTTGATGCCGGTCTCGGCCTTTACTTCGTTCACAATGTCTTTGAATCGCCCCGAAGTGAGCTGCGCCGCCGTGGCAGATTCGTCTTCCAAAATCTTGACCGTAAATCTTGCCAGAACGGCGTCGGTGCAGGACCACCCCAACACCTCGGCGTTGTCGGGCGCGTCGAGGGCGGTTCCAGCGGCATAGTTAAAAATCAACGACGCACGCTCGGGAAGCTGCTCCATGCGGTCGACGGAGGGAGCTAACAACTCCGTAACCTTGGTGAGCCAGACCCGTACTTCGTCATCCAGTCGAACGGACGGGACGCTCTCCGCGCTCAACCACCTGGCGTCTTCAAGATGGATGTAGCCTGACTTGGAAAGGAACCACGCCCCCAGCGCAGTGAGATTTCCCACTGGCCAGCTCTTGATGTAGTGCCGGTTCAACCAGTACAGCTTCTCCATGTCGAACATGGCAGCCGCAGGGGTAATCCGCTCCAGCGAAAATTCCTTCTTCAACTCCTCCGGGCTGAAAATCTCCCGCGTGCCGCCGGCCGGCGCCCATCCCAATAACGCCAGATAATTTATCAGCGCCCCGGGCAGCACGCCCATGTCGCGGAAGTTGGCAATCGAAGTGGCGCCGTGCCGTTTGGAGAGCCGTTCCCGGTCGCTGCCCAGAATGGTCGAAAGGTGAGCGAACTCCGGCACGGGCCAACCCAGAGCTTCGTAGAGCGCCACCTGTTTGGGCGTATTCGAAAGATGATCGTCGCCGCGGACCACATGCGTGATCTTCATCAGCGCATCGTCAATCACCACCACATAGTTGTAAACCGGCATCCCGTTCGAGCGCAGGATAATGGGATCGCTTACCACTTCGTTCGAGAACTCCACCTCGCCATGCACGAGGTCGTGAAAGCGGATGGGATGCTCAGGAATTCTCAACCGGATGGCGCAGGACTCTCCCGAGGTCCGCCGTTTCCCGGCCTCCGCCGGATCGAGGGCGCGGCACTTCCCGGAATAAATGGGCTGGCGATGCTCCGCCTGGGCCCGTTCGCGCTCCTTCTGCAGGTCCGCTTCCGTGCAGAAACACAAATAGGCTTTGCCCTCGTGGATGAGGCGTTCGGCGTGTTCCCGGTAAATCTCCAGGCGCTCGGACTGGCGATACGGAGCATAGGGTCCGCCCAGGTCCGGCCCTTCGTCCCAATCCAGGCCCAGCCACTTGAGGTCGGCGATGAGCTGATCTTCAAAGCGGGTCTCGCTGCGTTCGACGTCGGTATCCTCGATGCGCAGCACCATAGCGCCGCCTTTTTGCCGGGCGAAGAGCCAGTTGAAAAGCGCGGTACGCGCATTGCCAACGTGCAGATGCCCGGTGGGAGAAGGCGCAAAACGTACGCGAACTGGCGAGCTTGGAGTCACCGAAAGATGTTAGCAGACCGCCACCAGTCACGTAGGGGCACAGCTCCGCAGGTCCTTCAAACAAACGCCGTCCTGTTGCAGGTAAGTTCGGCGATTTTTGGGCGGTGACGCTAAGTCTTCCGGGGTGCCATGTAGGTTCTTGTAATGCGGTCGTGCCAGCAGAGGCGGTCCTCATCGAGGAAGCACCAGGCGTACCCCAGCCCCAAGGACAGTCCGGAAAGGACAGAGGTCAGCACCCGCCAGCGGCGCATCCGAAGCGGGACCGGACTACCGTCAAAGCAGTGCAGCTCGAGCTTGGCCAGCTTCAGGCCGGGTGTGGCGCCGCTGTAGACCAGCAGCAGGTATTGATAGGCGGACCACAGCAGGCCGATGAACAGGACGCCAGTTCCGGCTACCGTGCCAAACGGCGGAAGCTGGGGCGTGAAGCGGAAGAAAATGTACGCAAAAGCCGCGAATGCCAACAACACCAGGGTGGCATCGATGGCGGAGGCGGCCATACGCCGTGCCATAGGGGCTGCCTGCAGGGGAATCTCGAATCCAGGCCGCCTCTCGTTGGCAGGTTCTTCCACTGTCTCAATGAGGAGGCCACCCAGGGCAGGCGGGAGCGGCACCAGATCAGGTGCTTCGATGATGCGGGGACGATCCAGCACCGGTTCGGCCAACTCGTCCAACGCTCTCGGCGCCGGGCTGAAACTGGCAAACTCAATCACCTTGGCCGTGGCCTCCCTGATGGCGGCGGGCATGATCCGTGGATAAGTCGAAGGCTCAGCCAGAGTTATGCGGGGAGCAGCCACCGATGGTGCAGAGTCCGCCGTCGGCCGGATCGCGGGAACAGAGGGTGGCAGCGGTGGCTCGGCGGAAGAGCTGCAACTCGGCTCAGTCTCGAACTTCAATTGCAGCGAAGGATAGCGTGGTTCTCGCGCACGCCGGCGCGCCCGATAGTGACTCAATCGCGCCGCCACTTCGCGCCGCCACGAATCGGCATCCTGCTGCGGCGGCAGTTCGACGTGCTCCGCAACCGGCACCGCGGTTTCCGGAGTCTGCCATCTTCCCGCTTCTATCTGCGGTTCAGTCTCCACCCGTGTTCGCGGTTCATCTTCGACTACAAACCTGGGTTGGGTGCTGGAAGCAGTTTGCTCAAGGCTGGCAGCAAATTGCTGCTCGCTGGCATCGTACGCTTCAGGATCAATCAGGCTTGCCGGGATGTTTTCGTTTACGCCGTCGGGAACGTCGGGTTCGAATCTTGGTTTCATGAAGGAACGATCGGGTCCCGGTGAACCTCAAGCGACGGAACGACTACAATGCGGCAAGACATGAACCGACCCCGCAAGAAGAAAGCCAGGACGCCAAAAATAATTTGCGCGGAAGCCTCGCACTTTACCCGGCACTTTGCCACTCGGCGGGCAGCGTGCTAACGTCACCATACCCCAACGAGGATTTCCTCACCAGAGGTTTCGCCCGCTTGCGATGACATCCCGCACTCGATTCCTTATCACGGCGGCGTTGGTTTGTCATCTGCTACTCGCTCTGCCCGTAGTTACCAGCCAGTTGCTTTTTGCGTCCGAACCGCCGGGCGCGCAGTCGTCGCTGCCGTCCGCGCCTTCGACGGTAAGAGAGCAGGACGTCACCATCCGGGCCCTGCAGCAGGAAAAAGACGGCGCCGTGTTTAAACTACGCGGGAAGGCGGAGATCCACTATGGCACCTACATTCTTTATGCCGATTCCGTTGACTACAATTCCGACAGTGGAGAAGCCATTGCCGATGGTCACGTCGTACTCGACGGCGGGCCCAATGACGAGCATGTCGAGGCCACCCATGCCACCTACAATGTGCGGGCTGAATCTGGCCGCTTCGAACACGTATTCGGCACCACCGGCATGCGGTTGCGGGGCAAGCGGCTGACCCTGACTTCCGAAAGCCCCTTTGCCTTTTCCGGCGAAGTGGTGGAGAAGACCGGTCCCGACCACTACGTGGTCTACGACGGGACCATAACTACCTGCGAACTGCCGCGTCCCAAGTGGGAGTTCAACGCCCACAAGATTGTCGTGGAGGTAGGCGGCAATGCCACCATTTACCACAGCACTTTCCGGGTTGAGGGCGTTCCGGTTTTTTATTTTCCCTTCGCCACCCACCCGGTGGAGCGGGAGCCGAGACAAACCGGGTTTCTCATTCCCAACGTCGGGCGTTCCTCGATCAAGGGGACGATCCTGGGTGATTCGGTATTCTGGGCCATCAATCGCAGCATGGACTTGACTGCGGGAGCCGAATACTTCACGCGCCGCGGGTGGGCGCCGCAGATAGAGTTTCGGGCCCGCCCGAAGGAAAACTCATTTGTAGACTTGAATTATTTTGGGGTCTTCGACCGGGGCGTCGGGACCCCGCCGGTTGACCAGGGCGGTCATGAAGTGCGCCTGAACGCCGAAGATAACTTTGCCCATAATTTTCGCGGTGTCGCCAGCATCGATTATCTGAGTTCTTTCGTTTTCCGCCTCGCCTTCAACGACGTTTTCAGTCAGGCCGTGAACTCGGAGGTGAAGTCGGAAGCTTTTCTCTCCAACGCTACCCGCGGCTTTTTCTACAACGGTTCCACGCAGCGTTACCAGAACTTCGAAAGCACGACGCCGGGCGATGTCATCACCATTCTGCATGCCCCCAGCTTCGAGTCTTCGAGCGTGGACCACGCCATCGGTCGCTCGCCTTTTTACTGGTCCTACGACGCTGCCGCGGAAGGCCTGTCCCGCAGCGAACCATCGTTTCGAACGGCGCCGCTGGTGGGACGCTTTGACCTGCGGCCCACGCTGTCTCTTCCCCTGGTGTTGCACGGCTGGTCGGTGCGTCCGGAGCTTTCCCTGCGCGAAACCTTCTACACCCAGCAACTGGTTCCCAGCAGCGGGGGAGTGGGAGTGGCGGAGAGCGACATCATCAATCGCAGGGCGGTCGAGGGATCGGTTGAAATCCGCCCGCCGGCGCTGGAGCGGGTTTACGGTCGCGAACTGTGGGGGCGCAAGTGGAAGCACGTCATCGAGCCCCGCGCCACTTATCGCTACGTGACCGGTGTCGACAATTTCGACCGCATTCTGCGCTTTGACGAACGCGACATTCTAAGCAATACCAACGAAGTTGAATATGCGCTGGTAAACCGGCTCTACGCCAAGCGCGCGGCGGGGAAGCCAGAGGCCTGCGACGCCAGCGGCATGGCTTCCCTGATCATCGGCCGTCCCGCGGTGGAGAGTCCTATTCCATGGGAGCGGCAGCCGGAACGGGGCCAAATTCCCTGCCAGGCGGAACCGCCCGTGCGAGAAGTCGTGACCTGGGAGCTTGCGCAGAAGTATTTTCTTGATCCCACATTTGGCGGGGCCCTGGTGCCGGGGCAGCGCAATGTGTTCACCACGACGGCCGATTTGACCGGCATCGCTTTCCTCACCGACGCCCGGCGGCTCTCGCCCCTGATCTCGCGGCTCAAATTCCAGGCCACCAGCCGGACTGAAGCCGAATGGGATATCGACTACGACTTCAAGGAAAGCAGGATCAATGCCAGCACGGCATTCGTGAATTATCGCCTGGGCTCGTACACCATCGGTGGCGGGGACGCCTATCTGCTCGCGCCCAGCGCTACTGCCACCGGGCAGCAGGTTTTCAATCAGTTCCGGCTGCTGTTTGGCTATGGACAACCCAACAAGCGGGGATTCAGCGCAGCCACCAATCTGGGGTTCGACGCCAATTTAGGTTTTCTGCAGTACGCAGCGGCGCAAGCCGCCTACAACTGGGATTGCTGTGGCTTCAGCGTCGAATATCGCCGCTTCGCCCTGGGTTCGGTCCGCAACGAAAATCAGTTCCGCTTCAACTTCGCCCTGGCCAATATCGGCTCATTCGGAAATCTCCGTCGCCAGGAGAAATTATTCTGAAATGTAGGCGCGAGCTCAAATGTAGGCGCGAGCTGAAATGTAGGCGCGAGCGTCCCGCTCGTGCGGCAGAGGCAATGACTGCGCTCTTCGTTGGGCGTGTCGTTGGAACCAGTTCGTTGTGACCACTTCCTCCGGGCATGTGCTACTTTCCGCACGAGCGGGACGCTCGCGCCCACATTTTCTTAGGGCACACTTACTGTGACCGTTGCCATCGTGCGTCCGTACTGGTTGGTGGCGTAGAGCGTGTAGGTGGTGGTTTGGCCGGGGTGGACGGTCACGCTGGCGCCTCGCACCGCGCCCACTTGCGGCGAAACGATGACGTAGGAGGCGTTGCTGACATCCCAGGATAAGGTAACGCTGCCGCCCGCGCTCACGCTGCTTGGTGTCGCCGTGAAGCTGTTGATGTCCGGCGCCGCGCCCTGCGGTACGTTGGAAGCGGTGTAAACCGTATCCATCTTCACTACTTCAAACGCCGACGCCGGAACTTGCCCCAGATTGTGCAGATCGTCATTATCCCAGCGACTGTCGGGCGCGCCGCTGATGTACATGGCGCTGCCGTTGTCGGCCATGATCAGTCCGTATTTCTTCATGGCGGACAGGATCACCTGCATGTTGGTGGAAAATCCGGAAATGTTGTAGCCGGCCTTCAGGCGCAGACGCATGCCCATGGGCGGCGCAGCGTTGGTCGAGTTGGACGCCCAATGCGTGGCGGGCAGGACAACCGCAGCCCGGCTCTGGGGCAGGGTGAAGCGAATCGCATGTGGAATCTGCCCGGCGGCCACTTCGTCGTAACGCACCAGGCCGGGGAAGATCGGCAGGCCCGCGGCATCGGCGGAAGTCCAGGTCCAGGGCCGTTGCGTGTTGCCGTCACTCAACAGGTCCCAAACCGCCGCCGAAGCGGCGTTCCAACTTCCGTTGCCGTTGGGAAAAGCGCTGTACAACTCGTAGAGAAAGCAATTGCTGTTATCGAGCACCAGTACGTGGCGATCGCCATTGCCCGGATTCGGATCGCCCTCGATGGGCGCATTTCCCGGCACCGGCATGGGGCCCGGATCGCTCTCGTCGCCATAGGCGGTGAAGGTCACGCTGACCGGCGCCTGGCTTCCGCCGACTACGGTATAGGGAATTCCGATATTCGAGCCCTGGTACTGTCCCGATCCAAAATCGGCGTGCATCCCGGTGCTGGACCCGATGAAGTTGATGATGGCATCCGAATTTGGATCCACCGGGGAAGCGGAGATGTCCTTGTTCCAGAGGCTGTCGCTGCCGAAGGGATGGAACCCGTTGAGGCTCGAGCCCTGTCCCGTGCTCATCGCACTGCAAGCGCTCTGGTTGTTGCCCCCGGACCCGCCGGACCCGTTACCGCCGCTGCCCGAGCCTGCTCCGCCAGACGACAACGTCGATCCGGCTGCTCCCCCGCCGCAGTTCGCGCACCCCAGCGCCAGGGCCAGCGCGCCGCTGGCGGCCAGCAGTCTTCCCCAGGAAAATCTCATGCTCTATTGTCACAGGAAAGGACGGTTAAACCAGGGGATATCAGGTCATCCCAGGCAGAAAATCGGGACATGTACCGTCAGCATCTGGCCGGGTCGAACCAATGCAGGGCGCGCCGGAAGCGACCGGTCACAGCTTGTTCAACCCGTCCAGGGCCGCGACCTTGTAAGCCTCCGCCAATGTCGGATAGTTGAACACCGCGTCGCGAAAATACTCGATGCTCGCGCCCAGCGTCAGGACAACCTGGCCAATGTGCACGATCTCCGCCGCCCGGTCGCCAATCACGTGCACTCCCAGCAGCTTGAGCGAGTCGGGGTCGAAGATCAGTTTCAGCAGTCCCTGATCGTCGCCTAGCATCTGGCCCTTGGCCAGTTCAGCGTAGCGGGCCAGTCCTACTTCGTAAGGAATCTTGTCTTGCGTCAACTGTTCTTCGGTCAGCCCGACCATGGAAATCTCGGGAATTGTGTAGATGCCGTAGGGAATCAGATGGGGAGGCATTTTGCCCGGAGTCCCAAACATGTGACAACTGGCTAGACGTCCCTGCTCCATGGAAGTGCTGGCCAGGGCGGGAAATCCGATGACGTCGCCGCCGGCATAAATGTGGGGCACGGCGGTTTGAAAATACTCGTTGACCTTCAGTTTGCCTCGGCCGTCCGAGGCCAGGCCCGCCGCCTCGAGATTGAGCAGATCGCTGTTGGCTTGCCGTCCGATGGTGTAAAGCAGCCCCTGGCCGTGCACATTCTTTCCGCTTTCCAGTTTGGCGAACACCCGGTCCCGGGCTTCATCCAGCCCGACCGAAACCACTTTTTCGCCCAGCCGGAAGACCGTTCCCAGCTGCCGCAGCTGGAAGCAGAGGCTTTCCACAATTTCACGGTCCACGAAATCCAGCAGGATGGGACGCTGGTCGAGCAGGGTAACTTTTACTCCCAGCGCGGCAAACATGGATGCGTATTCCAGCCCGATGATCCCTGCGCCCACGACCACCATATCGCGCGGCACTTCTTCCAGACAATGAACCTGGTCGGAATCAAAGATTCGTTTGCCATCGATGGGAATATCCGCACTGTGCGCCGGACGGGTGCCGCAAGCAATCAGGATGTGCTGGCCGCGAACCAGCTGGGAACCGTCATCGGCCTTGACTTCGATCGTGTTGGGGTCGACGAAGTGGGCCTCGCCTTCAAACGTTGTGACGTAATTGCGGCGCAGCTGGGCCTTGATGACTTCGACCTCCCGCAGCATGACGGATTGGGCGCGAAAGGTCAGGTCCGCCATCGCAATGCGGTCCTTGAGCACGTAGCCGCGGCCGTAGAAGGTGCGCTGGCGAAAGCCGCTCAGGTATAAAACGGCTTCCCGCAAGGTTTTGCTGGGAATGGTCCCGGTGTGAACGCAAACCCCGCCAATGGTCTTTTTGCGGTCGATGATGGCGACCTTCTTGCGCATCTTGGCGGCGCAGATGGCCCCCTTCTGTCCCGCAGGGCCGCTCCCAATCACTACCAGGTCGTATTCGTTGGCTTCCATGATTTGTCTTGAGCAGGATTCGTAACCGAGAAAACTAACATTACTTCCCCGCGAACAAAAGGGGGGCTTCGGTTCTTTAACAGTCTGTTAATAATCCCGCAGGCGCTCGCTGTGCCCTCAGGGAAACATATCGGCAGTCAAAGTAGAAGCTGCAGTTCATGGGATTGGCTTCGAACCCGAGCCCGGGAGGCAGGAAGCATGAAATCAAGCCGGCAAAAGAAGCCGGCTTGCGGGCAGCGGGAACTTGCTATCATTCGAAAGAAAGATCCCCCCGGAAATGGGCGCGTAGCTCAAACGGATAGAGCATCGGATTTCTAATCCGACGGTTGCAGGTTCAATTCCTGCCGCGCCTACCAACCACCATGCAGTCGGCAAATTTCACGGATGGCAGACGCAAAGCAGCGGGAAGTGTGACGCCATTCTGGTGTGGACGCTGGACCGTTTTGCCCGCAGCCTAAGGCGCCTGGTCAACGCGCAACACTTGACTTCCGAATAGCCCGTCACACGGGTGGAAAGCACCAAAGGCACAACATAGTAGCTGGAATTCTTCGACGGGTATATAGTGTGACGCCGCTGCGAGCTAAGACCCAGCCACATGAAATCTCAAAGAAAAGCGTTCAGCACCATCGCCCTCGCATCTTTATTGAGCTTGGCCGGATGTTCTGGTAGTGGTGACGGTGGCTCTTTGGGCGCCTTTCCTCCGCCCGCTCCCGAGCGTCAGTTTCTCTTCGCGACCAGTGCCGACCATGTTTTGTCCTTCACTATTGATGAATCCACGGGAGCACTGGGTACGCCCCTTGCGATAACTGGACCTAACCAAAGCACCGGAATGGCAGCTACAGTGACGTTGGGCCATTTATACGTTTCGGATTTTTTGAACGACGCAGTGGATGGTTTCTCCATCAACTCAAGCACAGGAGCGCTTACTGCGGTTGGTGGTTCGCCGCTTCCCTTGGGGGGTACGCCTCCGGGTGCGGGCGGGTTGACTATGTTCGTCTCCGGCGGTGGTTATCTGTATGCCACAGATCTCAACGCCGGCAAGGTGGCCGGGTTTACGTTCGACCCGAGCAGCGGGAAGCTTACGCCAGTTCCCGGTTCGCCCTTTCCCGCAGGCAACACGCCGGTGCAAGCGGTGCAAGAAGGTCTCCAGAGCAAGTTCCTATATGTAAGCAATCTGAATGATTCAGCGGGCGGGATTTCAGCGTTCACGATCGGTCAGGGCACGGGAGCGCTCTCTCCAATTCCTGGCTCGCCGTTTCCGACCGGCTCACCCGGATCTTTCCCTGGACCGTCGGCGCTGGTGATGAGTTCCAATAGCAAGTTTCTCTACGTCGCCCTGATTGGAACCGCCAGCGCAAATAACAAGATCGCAGCGTTCGCGATCGACCCCATCTCCGGGGGCCTTACCCCCGTCCCAGGCTCCCCATTTGTTACGGGCAGCGACCCATTGCAAATGACTCTGGTGCCGATAACCCTCGGTCCGCAAGGGTTTCTTTACACCGCGAACGTTCAGGACGGCACGATCTCCGCCTTCACCGCAGATGACAATACCGGAGTTTTAACGCCGGTAACTGGCTCTCCTTATACTGCGGGCACTTCGGTTGGAGGCCTGGCTGCGACTGTGGCATCGACGTCCTCGGGAGGTTATTTCCTGTACGCAGCGGATTCTCAGGCCAATAACATTCGAGCCTACGCCATTGACGGCAACACGGGAGCGCTCTCTCCAATTCCCGGCTCGCCATTCCCGGCCGGGGCGGCGCCTATGTTGCTGACAGTAGCAAGAGTCCCCTAGCACCGCTCCACTACAGACGATCTTTCCTCCTGGGCCGTCCCCGTTTAACTGTCGCAATATCGCCGTTACACGCATTGACCTTGGTATTTGGCGAACAAACGGCGCAAGCTTGTGAGAACGCCTGATTTCGACCGCCGCGACGAAGGCAAATAAAAGTCTATTTGTGAACCTGTCAGTCTCCCCAAAACTCGCTTCACGAACTCTCGGTGCTCACGACCCTTCCACGAATTCCCGAACCGAGAGCACCGATGCGCGCGAGGGGAAGAATTTGTTAATGAGGCAATCATGGAGACTAGAGTCGATGTCGGCGCAGCAGTCCTTGATGACAGCGAGGCGGAAATCGCCGTCGGCGGCTTCGAGCAGAGTGGAGAGCACGACACCACTGGTGGCGATGCCGAAGAGGACGAGCGTGTCAATGTCGTTGGCGCGGAGGATCATGGCGAGGTCGGTGCCGACGAAGGCACTGATGCGATGCTTGGTGACGACAATTTCGCCTTCTTTCGGGGCGATTGCAGAAGGAATCGCTCCGAGCGGTTCTTGAAACAGCTTCTGATGTTGAGCTGAGGACTTAAGAGCGCCGAAGAGCTGATTTCGGGAACTAACCTCCGGGAGTCCAGGGCGAAAGCCGACTTGGACGTGGATAACGGTCATTCCGGTGGAACGCGCGTGACTAAGTGCGCTTGAGACACGGGTCAGAAAAGCGTCTTTGTCGTCTTTGACATACAGGGAGACGATCCCGTTTTGGCAATCCATGCTCAGGACGGCAGTGTGAGGCGGATAGATCGGAAATGGCACGTGACGCTCCTTGCGCGCAGAAGGGGTTCTTGCCAGATCCCATCCTAATCCAGAGGAGAATGGTTGGCGCAAAATCGCGATAGCATTGATTGACCTGGCTGTTGGCGAACAAACGGCGCAAGCTGGTGAGAACGCCTTCCATGAGAAGGCCGGTCGGAGTCAAGGGGATTCGTTTTGGGATTTGTTGGTCACGCCGTTTCTTCGCAGCCGAGTCGCCACTGTCGCCACCCTTCCATCCGCA
>JBOGLD010000246.1:0-4251 GCA_050745885.1 Terriglobales bacterium | reverse complement strand
AACCACGCCCATCCCGCCACCACCAAGCTTCTCGATCACCCGGTAGTAAGAGATGTTCTGACCGATCATTTCGCCCATGAAGAGGTTGCCCGCAACGCCCGGCGACAGACTTCGGGTGAGCCATCTTAGGGGGAGGGTGTAAACAAAGTCAACGCAGGAAGGTGCGACCCACGTAGGGACAGCTGCCCTCAGCAGTCCAGTCGAGCGAAACTCTACGGCTTTTTTGGCCGGACGCCGAAACCAAGCGGAGCTTTGCTCCGCCGGACAGGTGAAGACAGCTGTCCCTACGCGGTTCGTGGTGGTCGACGCGTTGCACGAGCGGGGACGCTCGCGCCTACATTTTGCCGCGTCACCATACCCGGCAGGCGTTCTCCCGCACCATGGGTTGGCCGGCCTTGCAGTTGAACGCCTTCTGGAATTCCGGCATGTTCTGCACCACGCCGTCCACGCGGTATTTGCCCGGCGAATGGGGATCGACGCTGACTAGCATGCGCGAGTATTCCGGACGCCTCTTTTCGCACCAGGCACGCCCGAAACCGAGGAAGAAACGTTGCTCGGGAGTGTAACCGTCGATCGTTTGCGCGGCTGGGCCAGTCTGGCCGTCGGCGATCATTTTCTCCAGCGCCATCAGCGCGATGCGCGCGCCGCCATTGTCGGCCGTGTTTTCGCCCAGGGTAAGCCTGCCGTTGAGTTTCAGGTCATCCACCGCGACGAAATTGCTGTATTCGTCGGCGATGCAGCTGGCGCGCTTTTCAAATTCCGAGCCATCCTGTGCCCTCCACCAGTCCCGCAGATTGCCCTGCGGGTCGAACTTGCGGCCCTGATCGTCAAAACCATGCGTCAGTTCGTGGCCGATGACGATTCCGATACCGCCGAAATTGATGGCGTCGTCAGCCTGCTGGTCGAAAAAGGGCGGCTGCAGAATGCCGGCGGGAAACACGATTTCATTCCGCGGCGGACTGTAATACGCGTTCACCGTGGGCGGAGTCATTTGCCATTCGTTGCGGTCCAGCGGCTTGCCGATTTTGGCGATCTGGCGTTCGGCCTCAAATTCGTTGGCGCGCAGAAAATTTCCCAGCAGATCGCCACGCACGATCTTGAGCGCGCTGTAGTCGCGCCAGACGTCGGGATAGCCGATCTTGTTGCGAATTGCGTCCAGCTTCACTTTGGCCTGCTTCTTCGTCTCCTCGGTCATCCAGGGCAGGGAGCGGATGTCCTGGTCCAGACTCTTTTCGAGGGCGTCCACCATCCTCAGCATGCGCTGTTTGCCCTCGGCGCCAAAGGTTTTCTCCACGTAGCGCTGGCCCAAGGCCTCGCCCAAAGCGGCGTCGGTGGCGCTGACGCAACGCCTCCAGCGCGGCTTGATCTCGGATTGCCCGGTCAAGGCCTGCTGCATTTTGAAATTGGCGTCCACGAACGGCTTGGAAAGCCAGGGGGCAGCGCCGTCGAGCAGATGCCAGCTTACGTAGGTACGCAGGGCATCGAGTGATTCCGCTTGCAGGACGCCATTCACCTGCTTGAAGAAATCCGGATTGGAAACGTTCAAACTGGAAAAATGGGGCGTGCCCATGGCCGCAAAATAGCGTTTCAAATAGAAGTTGGGCGCGAGGGCCATGGCTTCATCCAGGGTCATCTTGTGATCGCGGGTCTTGGGATCGCGGCGCGCGGTGCGGTCCATGGCAGCCCTGGCCAAAGCGGTTTCGATGCGCAACACTGACTGCGCGGAATCCGCCGCCTGCTGGGGTGATTGTCCGCTCAGCGTGAACAACTGGGTTGCGTACTCCACCAGACTCTGGCGCGCGGCCACCATCTTGGCGTCATCTTTGAGATAGTAGTCGCGGTCGGGCAACGACAGGCCGCCCTGGTCGATGTAGGCGATCACCTGGTTGGCATTGTGCAGGTCGGGAGAGGAATAAAAATTGAACAGCGGATTGGGCCCGAGCAGTTGCACCCGGGCAACAGCTTCGATCAGCGCGCCTTTGTCTTTCACATTCGCGATGCGCTGGAGCTCCGGCTTCAGGGGCTCGACTCCCTTGGCGTCGACGGCCGCTTCGTCGACGCAGGAACCGTAGTAATCGCCGATTTTTTGCGAGATGGCATCGCGTCCGGCATTGGCGACAGCCGCTTTCTCCAGAATCTCGCGCATGACGCCGGCGTTTCTTTCGCGAATCTCGACAAAGCTCACCCAGGACGTCTGATCCGGCGGAATCTCCGCCGTTTTCAGCCAGTTGCCACAGGCATACTGGTAGAAGTCCACACAGGGATCGACGGTCTTATCGATGGTGTCGAGATTGACCGCCTCCCGAGAAGCCGCCGTTTGGCCGAAACTTACTACGGCCAGCAACAAGAGAAATGCCGGCAGAAGGCAGAGCGTGCGCATGGTTGACCTCATGGAAGAGAACTGCTGATTCTAGGGCCTCGGGCTTTAGACGGACAAGCTCAGAAAATGTTATGCGCTGGAACGAGCAAAAACGTACCGCAAAGGTCGCGAAGGAAATCCGCAAAGCTCGCAAAGAAAAGCCTTGCATGTCTTCCTTTGCGTTCTTTGCGAGACCTTTGCGCCCTTCGGGGTTATGTTTTTTGGCACTTCACATCGCCCGCCCGCATCGCGGCGTATAATCTACGGAAGAACCTCAGGGGAAAAATTGTCACGATGACCACGAACGGCAGCAACGGACACAGCGTTCCTCGACCACGGGCAGAGTGGATTGCCAGCCGCAAGGCCGCCAATTCAGACGGCAACTTTTCCCAGATGCGCTACGCGCGTAAGGGCATCACCACGGAAGAGATGGCCTACATCGCCCACCGTGAGAAGCTGGCGCCCGAACTGGTCCGCGATGAAGTCGCGCGCGGGCGGATGATCATTCCCGCCAATATCAATCATCCCGAACTGGAGCCCATGTGCATCGGCGTAGCCTCGCTGTGCAAGATCAACTCCAATATCGGCAACTCGGCGGTGACCTCGAACATCGAGGAGGAACTCAAGAAGCTGCACACTTCGGTGCACTTCGGCGCCGATACGGTGATGGACCTTTCCACCGGCGGCAATATCCATGAGATTCGTGAAGCCATCCTGCGGCATTCGCCCGTGCCCATCGGCACGGTCCCGATTTACGAAGCCATCTCGCGGGTCAAGCGGATTGAAGACTTGAACAAGAACGTGATGCTGGAAGTGATCGAAGAGCAGGCGGAGCAGGGCGTGGACTACATGACCATCCATGCCGGCGTGCTGATTCAGTATTTGCCCATGGTTTCGAAGCGCATCACCGGTATTGTCAGCCGCGGCGGAGCGATTCTGGCGCAGTGGATGGCGCATCATCACAAGCAGAATTTTTTGTATGAGTGTTTCGACGATATCTGCAAGATCTTCGTCAAGCACGATGTGTCGTTCTCCCTGGGCGACGGCCTGCGGCCCGGCTGTATCGCCGACGCCAGCGACGAAGCCCAGTTCGCCGAACTCAAAACTCTCGGGGAGTTGACCAAGAAAGCCTGGGAGTACGACGTGCAGGTCATGATCGAAGGTCCCGGTCATGTACCCCTGGACAAGATCAAAGAGCAGGTCGACAAGGAAAAAGAGCTCTGCTACGAGGCGCCCTTTTACACCCTGGGCCCGCTGGTAACCGACATCGCTCCAGGTTACGACCACATCACCTCGGCGATCGGGGCGGCCATGATCGGATGGCATGGCGCCGCCATGCTGTGTTACGTCACACCCAAAGAACATCTCGGTTTGCCCAATGAAAAAGACGTGAAGGACGGCATCATTGCATACAAGATCGCGGCCCACGCGGCTGATCTGGCGCGGCATCGTCCCGGCGCGCAGGACCGCGACGACGCGCTCAGCTATGCTCGCTACACATTCGATTGGGAAAAACAGTTCGCGCTTTCCCTTGATCCCGAGACGGCGCGTTCCATGCACGATGAGACTCTGCCCGACGACTACTACAAAGAGGCGGCGTTCTGCTCCATGTGCGGCCCGAAATTCTGCTCGATGAATTATTCCAGCAAGGTGGATGAATACAACAAGCAGGTTCACGGGCTGGAAAAGAAAGACTACTCCGAACTGGTGGAGAAGTTGGTCAGCCTCAAGTAGCGCGCCGGAATGGCTGTGGGTCGCGGGCTATTTGGGAACTGGCACACCACGGTTGCCATAGCGGATCACAGTATCTTTCGCGACAAAATTCGATTCGCTGCTGAAATTTGAGCGGCGTCGGGGCCGGGACACCACTCGCGCGGAAGCAAGACTTATTT
>JBOGLD010000245.1:0-11382 GCA_050745885.1 Terriglobales bacterium | reverse complement strand
GTGAAGATCAAGAAGGGTAAAGGTTGCGGCACCTGCAACAACACCGGCTACAAGGGCCGCACCGGATTGTACGAAGTGATGGAAGTGGATGACGAGATCAAGGAACTGGTTTTGGTGGGCGCGTCGGCGCTCGAGTTGAAGAAAAAAGCAATTGAACGCGGCATGATCACGCTGCGCCGCAGCGGGCTGATCAAGGTCGCCGCCGGCCAGACCACGCTCGAAGAAGTGGCCCGCGAGACCATTCACTGAGTTGGGCAAGAACGAGTTCAGAAACGAAAGGGGAAATTATGTCGCTTTCGCTAAGTGATCTGTTGAAGAGGCTGCTGGAGATGGGGGGAAGCGACCTTCACATCACCACCAATTCTCCGCCCCAGATTCGGGTGCACGGACACCTGGTGCCGCTCGATCTGCCGCAGATGACGCCGGCGGAGACCAAGCAGCTGGCCTACAGCGTGATGACCGACTCGCAGAAGCACCGCTTCGAAGAAAACCTCGAGCTGGACTTCTCTTTCGGTCTGAAGGGCCTGGCCCGGTTCCGCGCCAATACTTTCAACCAGCGCGGCGCCACCTCGGCCGTCTTTCGGCTGATTCCCTTCGAGATCAAGTCCTTCAACCAGTTGGGACTTCCCGCTATTGTGACCAAGTTGTGCGACAAGCCGCGCGGCCTGGTGCTGGTGACGGGCCCGACAGGCTCGGGCAAATCGACGACTCTGGCCGCCATGATCGACAAGATCAACAGCGAGCGGCATGACCACATCCTCACCATCGAGGACCCCATCGAATTCGTGCACATGAACAAGAATTGCGTGGTCAACCAGCGCGAGTTGCATGCGGACACCAAGAGCTTTGGCGACGCATTGCGCGCCGCCCTCCGTGAAGACCCGGACGTCGTGCTGATCGGCGAAATGCGCGATCTGGAGACCATCGAATCGGCATTGCGTATCGCTGAAACCGGCCACCTTACGTTCGGCACGCTGCACACCAACTCGGCGTCTTCGACAATCAACCGAATTATTGACGTGTTTCCCGCCCACCAGCAGCCCCAGATCCGGGCCCAGCTGTCGCTGGTGCTGGAAGGCATCATGTGCCAAAGCCTGCTGCCCACGGCCGACGGCAAGGGTCGGGCCATGTGTATGGAGATCATGGTTCCGAATGCAGCCATCCGCAACCTGATCCGCGAAGACAAGATCCATCAGATCTATTCTTCCATGCAATCCGGTCAGGACAAGTTCGGAATGCAGACGTTTAACCAGGCGCTGGCCACCGCGTACTTCCAGAAACAGATCACTCTGGAAGTGGCGATGGCGCGCTCCAGCAACACTGACGAGTTGACGGAAATGATTAACCGTGGCGCGGGCTTGAATCGCAATCAGGCCGCCATGGCGAAAGGTGCCGCACCCAGCAAGCGCTGAGCAGCATGACGCGGGTTAAGAGTTAGCCGTCTCTACCGCCGGTGGCGGTAGAGACGAACGAGTCGCGGTTCCGGACGCAGAACGACGCGGACCGGGGAAGAGAGATTTGAAGCCAGGAGAGGTTTACCATGCCAGTTTTCACATTTTCAGGGAAGAATGCATCGGGGGAGAAAGTCAGTGGCGAGCGCACCGCCGCCAACAAACAAGTGCTCACCAACCAATTGCGGCGCGAGCGCATCACGCCGGGCCCCATCCGGGAAAAGGGAAAAGAATTTGTCATGCCGACGTTCGGCCTGAACCAGGTCAAAACCAAGGACATTGCCATTTTCTTCCGGCAGTTCTCGGTCATGATCGACGCCGGCCTGCCCCTGGTGCAGTGTCTGGAAATTCTGGCCGCCAACCAGGAAAACCCCGCTTTCCAGAAGACCCTGACGGGCGTGCGCACCACGGTCGAAGGCGGCGCCACCCTGGCCAACGCCATGAAGCTCTATCCCAAGATCTTCGACGACCTCACCACCAACATGATCGAAGCCGGCGAAACCGGCGGTATTCTCGACATCATCCTGCAGCGTTTGGCGATCTATATCGAGAAGGCGGTCAGGTTGCGGGCGGCCGTCAAGTCAGCTCTGATCTATCCCGTCTCTGTGGTCAGCCTGGCGTTCCTGATCGTAGGCGCGCTGTTGAAGTGGGTGGTTCCGATTTTCTCCAACTTGTTTATCGGCCTGGGTGTGGCCTTGCCCTTACCCACTCGAATTGTGATGGGGCTGAGCGCGTTTGTGGGGCAATTCTGGTGGTTTTTCATCATTGGCATTGTCGGCCTGGTTGTTGGTCTCAAGCAGATTCGTAAGAATCCCAAAGGCCGCTACGCCTTCGACTACTGCTTGCTTAAGCTGCCCATTCTGGGCGTGCTGCTGCGCAAGATCGCGGTGGCGCGCTTTACCCGGACCCTGGGAACCTTGATCACGTCAGGCGTGCCCATCCTGGAAGGTCTGAGCATTACGGCCAGGACCTCGGGCAACGCCGTGCTGGAAGAGGCTTTGATGAAGGTGCGCAAGGCCATCGAAGAAGGCCGCACCATCGTAGATCCTCTACGGGAATCGGGAGTATTCCCCAACATGGTGACCCAGATGATCGGCGTCGGCGAGGCTACGGGCGCCATGGACGCCATGCTGCAAAAAATTGCCGACTTCTACGAAGACGAAGTCGACGCCGCCACCAAAGACATGCTGGCCATGCTGGAACCGGTCATTATCGGTCTGTTGGGCGTCATGATCGGCGGCATCGTTATTTCGCTCTACATGCCGCTGTTCGCGATGATCGCTAAACTGGCGGGCTAAGCCAGTCGTCAGTCGTCTGTCGTCGGTCGTCGGTCGACAATCGTCAGAAAGAGCTGAAGCCTGATGACCGACGACTAGTATTCGGGGACTTGGATCTCGCATGCAATCCATCTTTGATGAGCGGCTTTGGCTGGCCTGGCTGGTCAAGGTTCGAATCATTATTCTGACAGTTCTGCTGGGAATCGAGCTGGCCATCGCCAGGCTCACTCCCAATCCGTTTCCCCTGCGCTTGTTCGTCGATGTCATTCTGCTCTGGTATACCCTTTCGGTCTTCTACCTGCTCCTGCTTTCTTTCTGGGAGGAGCGCCGCATTCAGTCGCTGCTGCAAATCATCACTGACCTCATAATGGTCACGCTGTTGGTATATGCCACCGGAGGCGTGGACAGTTCCCTAAACTTCTTTTATCCCCTCGTCATTATTGTGGCTTGTATCCTGTTGCCGCGGGTCTGGGCGTATCTGACCGGAGCCCTGGCATTCATCCTGTATGTCGCGGTCCTCGAGCTGACCTATTTCCAGGTCATTCCTTCGTATTCCGCTACCCATCCCGGGCTGGGCGCTCTCCAGGCCATCATTTTCGTCAACCTGTTCGGCTACCTGGCGGTGGCCTATCTGGCGGGACTGCTGGCCGCGAAGTTGCGTCAGGTGGACGTGAAACTGAAGTTCACCAGCGGAGCCTTGGAAGATCTTCAGGCGCTGCACGAAAATATTATTCAGTCCATCAGTGGCGGGCTGATCACCACCGGGCTGGACGGCTATGTCACGCTGGCGAACACCGCGGCGCAAACCTTGTTTGAGCGCTCGGAAGCAGATTTCCTGGGTCAGCCGGTGGGCCAGCTCTTTCTCGACCCGCTGCCCACCGCCGATTCGGAACGCGCCCATGGAGAAGTGCGCTTTGTGGCCTCGAACGGCTTCTGCAAAACCCTTCGGGTAATGGCGACGGCTCTTGCCGTCCCCGGCCGGAAGACGATTGGCTACGTCTACACCTTCGATGACCTGACCGAGATCCGGCGCCTGGAGCGGGACCTGCGCATTCAGGATCGCCTGGCCGCCGTGGGACGGCTGGCCGCGGCGATTGCCCATGAGATCCGCAATCCGTTGACTTCGATTGCCGGCTCCGTGAGCATGCTCTCCGAAATTGCCGACCTGAGCGAGGAGCACCGGCAGCTGCTGCAAATCGTGACTCGGGAGTCAGAACGGCTGAACGGCATCATTACCGATTTTCTGGCCTATTCCCGGGGCAAGCAATATCAATTCGCCGCGGTCGACCTCTTGCCCCTGCTCGAAGACACGCTCACCTTGCTGGAGCACCGAATGGTGGCCCAGAACACGGGCATCCGCATCGAACGGAACTACCAGTCCAAAGCAGCCTTCGCCATGGCCGACGGCGGCAAGATCAAGCAGGTGTTCTGGAATTTCTGCGAGAACGCGGTCCGCGCCATGCATTCGGGCGGAGTTCTCAGCGTCTCCCTGGAGCAGACTGCAGACGATTGGCAAATCAACTTTGCCGATACCGGTCCCGGCATGAGCCGGCAACTGGTGGAAAAAATCTTTGAGCCCTTCCAGTCCCAGTTTGAAGGCGGCACCGGCCTGGGCTTAGCCATCGTCTATCAGATCGTTCAGGCGCATGAAGGCAAGGTCTGGGCGCGTTCCAGAGTCGGAGAGGGCAGCGTCTTTGTTCTTCGGCTCCGCCGAGTGGCGGCTGCCGAGGACATGCCGGGGAAGCGTCCGGTCGCCAAACCACAACCCCTTCCCGAACCGGTCGAAACCGTGGCCACCGCAGGCGGGATGCGAGGTCGAGCGCATGGGTAACATTCTGGTTTGCGATGACGAGCGCTCCATTTGCGAAATGCTGGATATTGCCCTGCGCCGCGACGGCCACAAGGTCGAGACCGTAAAGTCTGGAGAGGATGCGAAGAAGAAGCTGGACAGCGCCCTGTACGACTTGGTCGTCACCGATATCAAGATGCCAAATACCGACGGCATCGAAGTGCTGCGCTACGCTCATCAGGTTTCGCCCGATACTGCGGTCATTCTGATCACCGCGGTAGACGACTATGAGGCCGCGGTGGAAGCGGTCAAGGCGGGCGGGGCCACCGATTACATCCGCAAGTCTCCGGGCCTGGTGGACGAAATCAAGCTTGCCATCAATCGCGCCCTGGAAAAGATGACCTTGAGCCGACAGAACTTTGCCTTCAAACGGGATGCGGCTACCCGCAACTCGCTGGGCAACATCGTGGGTGCCAGCCCCGCCATGGAAAAGCTAAAACAGACGATTCGGACTGTGGCCTCCACCCAAAGCACGGTCTTGATCTACGGTGAGAGCGGTACCGGCAAAGAGTTGGTGGCGCGGGCGGTACATGTGTGTTCACCCCGGGCCGGTGAACCCTTCGTTTCTATCAACTGTGGGGCCTTTCCGGAAACCCTCTTGGAAAGCGAACTGTTCGGATATGTGAAAGGCGCCTTCACCGGAGCCAATCAGAACAAACGGGGCTTGTTTGAGGTCGCGGACCGTGGAACCATCTTTCTTGACGAGATCAGTGAAATGACGCTGACCATGCAGGTCAAGCTGCTGCGGGTCCTGCAGGAACGCAGCGTGCGCCCGGTAGGAGGCACCGCCGAGATTCCCATCGACGTGCGGGTGATCGCCGCCACCAACCGCGACCTCGACAAGCAGGTGGCCGAAAATACCTTTCGTGAAGACTTGTATTACCGCTTGAGCGTGATCCCAGTGTCGGTGCCGCCGCTGCGGGAACGCCGCGACGACATCCCGCTGCTGGTCAATCACTTCCTCAAGAAATATGCCCCTGCGGCCGGTAAAAGCATTTTGCGGGTGAATCCTCGATCGTTGGGCGCCCTCTGCGGCTACGACTGGCCGGGCAATGTGCGCCAGCTGGAAAATACCATTGAGCGGGCGGTTGCGTTGGAGACAGAAGAAGAGCTCAACGTCGAACTTCCCGCCGAACGGTCCAAAGCACGGGCGGCGGCAGCCGGAGTCGGAATGGCGGGCGGACCGGGCTCCAGCTCTGTTTTGCCTGAGGGTGTAGATATGGAGAAATACGTTGCGGACATTGAGCGCTCGCTCCTGCTGGCGGCCTTGGCGCAATCGAATGGGGTGCAGACGCGCGCCGCAGAAGTGCTGAAGATCTCTTATCGCTCGTTCCGGCATCTGGCCAAGAAGTACGAACTGTAGAGCTTCTAGCTTCTGGCTTCTAGCCCCTGGCTTGTAGCCAGAAGCCAGCAGCTAGGAGCCGCCTTTCTTCAGTTGCTGCTTCCACCCCAGAATTCTGGCTTTGTTGGCCTCGGCTTCCGCCTCCGGAATCATGCCCTTTTTCTGGTATAGGACGGAAAGGCTGGTATAGGCGAGGACGTCGTCAGGATCGAGTTCGGCGATTCGTTTCGCCACCACGATGGCTTCATCCAGGCGATTGAGGTCCTGGAGAGTTCGGGCCATGCCGTGCATGGCCTCGGTAAAAGCGGGATCGGCGGCCAGGGAATGCTGGTATTCGGCCAAAGCCCGCTCCTGTTCGCCTTCGGCGACCAGATCGAGGGCGGCGTAGTAGTGATCTTCGGCCTTCTGGCGGGCATCGTCGGCCATGAAGCAGAAATCTTAGCAGGTCTGGGGAAGTCTTCGGTCGTTCGTGAGCGAGACTTTGCGGCCTTTGCGGAATCTCCTTGCGACCTTTGCGGTTAATATCTCTACCGCCAAGTTCGCAAAGGCCTCCGCAAAGTGCGCAAAGAACGATGACTCAAGTCTGACGGCTGAAGATCGCCCCGCGCTATACTCAGGGACAGCGATGCGCTACATGCTTCGGTTTATCTGGAACGCAACCCGCGGACATCGTCTCATGCCCTGGCGCAGTCCCTACCTGCTCTGGCGGGTGGAGACATACTGTGGGGTCAAGATGCAGCAGATCGGATTCCTGGAATTTTGGGAGTTCATGTGGCGGGAACGCGGCAACCTCTGGCGATTTCTGAAATGGACGGCTGAAATCGAACACTACGTGCATCCCAAGCCGACGCACCGTTAGAGCAGAGCCCGTGTGGCGCGGGCGCCCTCGCCCGTGGCTTTTGACTCGAATCGCGCGGGCCGGGTGCCCGTGCCACACGCTTCCGCTAGTTCCCATGGCCGACGGCGGCAGCCCCTTCCAACGAGATCGTTACCTCGCCACCCTTGCCGGCTCCGACGATCTTGGCCGCGGAACCCCGATTGACCGCAATCTCCAGGTAGCCCATGCTGCCCAGGATGCCAAAGGCCTCGCCCGGCGCACCCTCGGAGTAGGCGGGCAGGATTTCCGTAATCTCGTGCTTGCCCACCAGGAGCTTAAACGGAGCTGGTTCGGAAGCAAAAAGCATGGGAGCCTCCTGGGGCGTGATGTTGGTGATCAGATTGCCAAAGCGATCCACTTTCAGGATCACGCCGCGCAGCGTGTTGCCATTTACCGGTTTCGGCGTGGGCGGATTGAAGCGGACGAAATCGGAAATCTCATCGCCGAATTTTTCCGGGTCCAGCCCCTTGGCCAGCCAGGCGGCTACTGGGGCGAAAATATCGCGCGCATGGAAGGTGTTGCTCACCGGTTGTAGAGAGTAATGCTCGGCGGTGACGTGACGGATGTGCAACCGCTCCTCCCGGGCGTAGACCAGAGAAAGCACGCCATTATCAGGCGCAACAAAGTGATGCCGGTCGCTGGTCACCAGGATGGGCCGCCGCGCCGTTCCCACTCCCGGATCAACCACCACCAGATGGACAGTTCCAGAAGGGAAATAGGAATACGATTGCGCGATCATGAGCGCGCCATCCAGCACGTCGAACGCCTGTACGGAATGGCTGATGTCCACGATCTGAGCCTCCGGAACGATGCTGAGAATTACCCCTTTGATTGTCCCCACGAAGTGATCGGTGAGCCCAAAGTCGGTAGTCAGAGTGATGATCGGACGATGCGCCAATTTGTCCTCGCTGGCAGGGCAGAATTTTCCCCGGAAACCCCGAAAGTAACCTGTCAGGAGGGTGGAGTCAAGGAACGGAGGTAACGGGGAACAGTCTGATGACCGACGACCGCTACTGGATCTGAATATCTCCCGATCCAGTTTCTACTTCTACCGGCACACCCCCGCCACCGACCCGGCCGCGTACCTCCTTGCGCCCGATGGAACCTTGCACGGTATGCGGTTGGTCGACTGAGATGGAGCCGGAGCTGGTATGGGCGTCCAGATCGAAAGCCGCGTCGGAAGGCAGCTTCAGTTGCACCCCGCCGGAGCCGGTGTGCACCGTCCAGGCTCCGGTCGGGCTGCCATCCGCCTGGATCGTCCCGCTGCCGGCCTTGGCCTCCAGCGAGCCGTGCACTCCGTGCAATTCCATGCCACCCGACCCGGTATCCACCCGCACCGAGCCGGGCGCAGTCTGTTGCAACGTGATGCGTCCGCTCCCGCTGTCCCCTTCAAAAGCGCCGGCGATATCACTGGCGTCAATCGATCCGCTCCCGGTCTTGGCGTGCACATTGCCTTTCACCCGGTCAATATCGATATCGCCGGAGCCTGTCTCTGCGTGTACCCGGTCCCCGATGGACGAAATTCTAAGACCGCCGGAGCCGGCGCTGACGTCGAGCGGGCCTCGAATGCCCTCCACCTTCTGGTCCCCCGATCCGCTTTGCACTCGCAAGTCGGTGTCTTCCGGCACCACCACCTCGTAACTGATGGAAATGTTGTGCCGCAATTCCGGGTCATCAATGCGGCCGATTCGAATTTCGTTGCCATTCTGCTGGATGGGCGGATTCGCCTCCAGCTGTTTGATCTTGTCCTCGACATTATCTCCGAACCATTCCGTTGCCCGAATCTTTCCTGTTACTTGTACTTGACCCGAATTGCCATTCCGTACCTCGACGCTGCCCGCGCCCGTGGTCAAGTCAAGATGCACCGGTCCGGTCACGTGCAAGGAACGCTGGAACGAGCCTTCCGCGGCAGCCGCCGGCAAAGCCGGGAGACAAATCAGAATCGCCGTAGTCACGCCGGCAATGAACCAGCTTGGGATGGACGGGACAGAGAGCATGGAGGGGACAAGGTTTCGGCGTTTCATATTTCCTCCCGAAAGCGAAGTAAAAGATATTTAATTCGCGAGTCGTGTCGAGGCTTCAGAACCGGAAACACACTCTTTGCGTTTTTTCGCGGTTCTTTGCGAACGTTACGGTAAGAGCTTAACCGCAAAGTACGCAAAGGGTCCGCAAAGCGCGCAAAAGAAACGTCCTGGGTCCCACTGGGACCCAGGGCCTTTACTGCAGCACTACCTGGTCGCCTTCCTTCAGCCCGCTAAGCAGCTCGGTCTTGGCGCCGTTGGAGATGCCAATATTGACCGCGATTTTCTTCTTGCCGTCTTTCGCACTGGGATCGGGAATCTCGACCGACGCTTTCTTGTCTTTGTCGTAAATGATTGCGCCCTCGGGAATCTGGAGCACATTCTTGTGTTCTTCCAGGATGATTTCGGCGTTGGCGGTCATTTCCGCTTTCAATTCACCCCCGGGGTTGTTGATGGAGACGCGTACTTCGAAGGTCGTCACGTTGTCCTTCTCTACGCCCATGGGTGAGATCTTGGTGACCACGCCATTAAAAGTCTTGTCCTTGAACGACTCCACTTTGATGCGTGCCGGCTGGCCCAGGTAGACCTTGCCGATATCGCTCTCGTCGACTTTCCCTTTTACATAAACCTGGCTGGTGTCTCCCAAGGTCATGACCAGGGTCGCGGAGGAGCCCAGGACCAGAATTGAACTCACCGCGTCGCCCATTTCCACGTCGCGCGACAAGACAACTCCGTCAATCGGCGACACGATGTCGGTGTAGCTCAGTTGTTCTTCGAGCTGTTTCAGGTTAGCGCGGTCCTGGGCCAGTTCTCCCTGGGACTGGGCAATCTTTGCCTTCAAGACCGTGGCTTGTGCTTTCGACACGTTTTGCTTGTTCAACGCCAGCTCGTAATTTTTCTCGGCATCCTCCAGGGCGGATGTGGAAACCACGCCTTCCTTGGCCATCCCAATGGCACGATCATAGGCGCGCTTGAGTAGAGGCACGTCGGGCCCTTCGGCGTCCACCTTGGCGCGTTCATAGTCGGCCTCGGAACTGGTCAGACCGGCTTCGGCGGCTTGCACGGCGGCGCGCGACTGCTCCACTTGGGCTTCAATCTCTTCTTTATCCAACTGAGCCAACAGTTGACCCTTCCTGACTTTATCGCCGGCGTCCACGAACAGCTTCTTAACGATTCCACTGGCTTTGGACTTTACCTCAACCTTGGTGATGGGAGTGACTTTGCCCGTGGCGACCACGCTCTTGGCCAGGTCACCCTTTTCCACCTTCTGCAGTTTCGAGGGGTCGATCTTAGTGCCGCCGCGCGTGGCTGCGATCAGCCCACCGGCGATCAGCAGAACAATCACGAGTCCGATGCCGCCATAGATCCAGCGCTTACGCCGCTTCTTGCTGCCGTTCCCGTTCACAGCTGCCTCCTGAATGAATAGTGCACGCGTCGATAGTAATTACGAATGGGGCCTTCAGTTTGTTCCCTGGAGTTGCCGTTCCGATCATCTGAATCAACAAGACAAGAGCACACTGGTTAGACCCACGAGACCTTGAAATGGAAGCAGAGAAACGCCAGCATCGGGACGCCCTAACGAGGATAGCCTGATTCTACAAGGCGTTGGCGCTCGAAGTCATGCCATACCTCTTTGGAATGTTAGAATTAGCCCTCCATGATTGCCTACGTGCTGCTGCGGGTGTTTCTCATCCTGCTGCTGGTGGCGGCCAACGCTTTCTTCGCAGCGGCGGAATTCTCCCTGGTCAGCGTGCGCGACACTCGCATCCAGCAATTGATCGCGGCCCGCCGCATCGGCGCCCGCATCGTGCAGAAGCTGCACCGCAACCTGGACGAGGTGGTCAACGGCGTCCAATTGGGAATCACCATCGTCAGCCTGACCCTGGGATGGGTGGGGGAGCCGGTGCTGGCCCAAATGATGCTGGGTCCGGTTCGGGACCTGCCTCACGCCTCGGTTTACGCGCATGGCATCGCCATCTTCATTGCCTTCGGCCTGATCACCTGCCTGCACGTCATTCTGGGCGAACTGGTCCCCAAATCGCTGGCCCTGCAACGTTCAGAGCAGGTCGCGCTTGCCGTGGCCGGACCGATGGATGTCTTCCTCACCCTGACCCGGCCTTTGCTCTTTGTCATGAGCCGGGCGGCGGGGTGGGTGCTGCGCGCGCTGGGTTCACGCCGCATTCGAGAGGGTCCGGTGCACTCGCCCGACGAGCTGAAACTTATCGTGACCGCCAGCCGCCAATTCGGAGAAATCCCGCCCGTCCAGGAAGAAATGATTCATCACGCACTGGAGCTGGACAACATCACGGTGCGGGAAGTGATGGTGCCCCGCCCGGCCATCTTCTCGCTGCCGGGCGATCTTACGATCTCCGACGCGCTGGCCCGCGTGGTCGAGGAACAACATTCGCGGGTCCCGGTCTTCGACCCGCAGCGCGGCCCGGAGCATATCGTAGGCGTACTCTACGCCAAAGACCTGATGCGCTGGACCCGCCTGCGGCTGACTACGACATCCGACCAACCGGCCGCCGCACGGGTCGCCGCCATGAAAATCAGCCAGATCATGCA
>JBOGLD010000244.1:0-13842 GCA_050745885.1 Terriglobales bacterium | reverse complement strand
AACTCGAACTCGTCCCCCGATTCGAGCAGCGCCAGGGCTTCCATTCCGGAAGACGCCTGTCGGCATTTGTAGCCCGCAGTGGTCAGCATGGAGGACACAATCTCGCGAATGGTCTCCTCGTCGTCGACAACCAGAATGCGATCAACTGGCATGGTTTTCTGTAGTCTACGGCCAATTCTACCGTAGTTCCGAGATTCCGAAAGTAACCAGAAGGGTGGGGAAACCCGGCCGGCCTGAGGGGGAACCGTGCTATTAAGGGAAGGAGCGCTTTACCCCCTGGTCGCGATGAATCTGTTGAGTTTTTCCACTTCGCTTGCGTTGGGGCACCTTAGTGTCCCCGGTCTTACGCCGCAAGAATCGGCGGCGCTGATCCTGCTTGCCTCCAGCCTGCTGGTGTTTCGTGCCTTTCGCGAGCGCTATCTGCTGATCTGGACCCTGGGGTGGCTGGCCTACTTCGTGTCTCGCTGGACCCTCGCGGACCATGCCGCCGGACCGGTGCCGGCCTATCTGACCGCCATCTCGCAAGCCGAGTTTGTCCTGGCGGTGTGCCTCTTCGCGGCCGCCATCTTCGTCTATACCCACGCTCGGGGACTGCTCCTGCCCCTGATGCTGATTACCTTGTCGGTCATGGGTTTTGCCGTGGCTCGTGCCTGGTTGTGGCCGGGGTCCATTCCCCTGCGGGTGGCCCTGGAAGTGGCCTACCGTATCATCGCCATAACCGCCGCCTATCGCCTGATTCGTTACCGCTGGGCGCGCTGGGAAATGGGCCCCTGGCTGCTGAGTATCAGCATGCTTTTGCTGCATCTCCAATGGGCCCCCATCACTTCGCGCCTGCCCATGGGATCCAACCTCATGGTGAGCCTGCTGGCCGGGTTGAGCATGCTGCTGCTGGTTTTCGATGACTACAAGCTGCACATGCGAAGGCTGGGCGTGGTCAACGCGCTCACCACCAGCATCACTCGGGCCCAGCAGCATGGTCCCATCATGGCCACCGCTCTCGAGGAACTCAAAGGCCTCATGCGCGCCAAAGCCGCCTGGTTCCGCCTGCTCGAAGGCGATCGCATGGTCATTGCCCAGCAGATCGGCCTTTCCAAGGGATTCCTTCAGGATCGGCTCTCCGTTCCCATGCAGGATTTTGAACACACGCTGGAGGGCACCGAGCCGGTCGTGCTCATGACCTCCGCGGCTTCCGACTCCCTTCGCCCCTATCTCCGGCAGGAAGGATTTCATCATCTCGTGATGGTGCCGGTGCTGGGCAAGAAATCGGTGATCGGAACCCTGGCCCTGGGCAGCCGTCACCGCCTTCGTTACTCTCCCGACGAGATGGAATTTCTGATCACCACTGCTCATCAGCTCGGCCTGGCGGTCGAAAACCTGCGCCTGGTGGAACAGATTCTGCGCTCCCATCGCCAGTGGACCAACACGTTCGATTCCATCCACGACCTGGTCCTGCTGCACGACTCTGAATTCCGCGTGATGAAGGCCAATCATGCCCTGCTGGAACGCCTGCACCAGGCCCCCGCCGACGTGGTGGGTCAGCTCTGCGAAGCCGTGCTGCCCCACGATCACGGGCAATGGAAAGGATGTCCCTACTGCGGGCATGGGGAGGAGGGCTTCCACGAAGGGCCTGATCCCGGCTTCGGTGGCTTCTGCATGGTCTCTACTTCCTCGTACCTGGAGCAGGGAAGCAAGCAAAAAGGCACGATTCACGTGGTCCGTGACACCACCGACCGGCGCATCGCCGAGGAAAAATACCGCCTGCTCTTTGAGCAGGTGCAAGAAGGCGTTTTCGTTGCCACCCCGGAAGGCAAGCTGCTCGATTGTAATGACGCCTTCATGCGCATGCTGGGACACACCAGCCGCGAAGAGTTGATCGCCCTCAACGTAGACGGCGAGCTCTACGCGTCCCACGAACAGCGTGACGTTTTCCGCCGCGAAGTGGAACTGCATAACTACGTCCGCAACTTTGAAGTCAGTTTGCGGCGCAAGGACGGTACGCTGCTCAGCGCCATGGAAAGCAGTTTCGCCACCCGCAACGCCGAGGGCAAGATCGAACGCTACCAGGGCTTTCTGCTCGACATGACCGAGAAGAAGCGGGCCGAGGATGAGATCCGCCGGCGCAACCGCGAACTCAATGCTCTGAACGCCATGGCGGTCATCGCCACCCAATCCTTCGATCTGGACGAAATTCTCAATCTCACGCTGCGCCAGGTGATCTCGCTGCTCGGCGCCGAGACTGGCTCCATCTATCTTTGTGATCTGGACGAAACCACCTTCCGCCGCCGCGCCGGCTGGGGACAGCGTAGCGCGGAACGCGCCCGCCTCTCTGAAATCAAGTTCACCGAAGGCTTTGGCGAATTGGTGACCCGTTCCCGCACCGAAGTGATCACGGCGGACTACCTGCCCCACCTGCCCGCCCAGGTGGCCGAGTTCATTCGCGCCGATGGCCTGGCTTCCTGGATCTGGGTGCTGTTGTGGGGGAAAGACAAGCCCATCGGCATCATGGGCATCAGCAGCCGGGAGAGTCGCGAATATACCAGCAACGACGAGAGTCTGCTGGTTGCGATTGGCCGGCAGTTATCCACCACCATCGAGAAGGTCCGCCTCTACGAGGAAACCTGCCGCGCCTACGAAGACTTGCGCCGTACCCAGGAACAACTGCTGCAGAGCGAGAAGATGTCGGCCGTGGGCCAGTTGATTGCCGGAGTGGCGCATGAACTGAACAATCCCCTGACCGCCATCCTCGGCTATGCGCAACTGCTAGAAAGTGAAGGGCTGGAAGAACGCGCCGCGGACTTTGTCAACAAGCTGTTCAAGCAGGCCCAGCGTACCCACCGGGTGGTACAGAATCTGCTGTCTTTCGCCCGCCAGCGCAAGCCCCAGAAGGAGCAGGTTGATATTTGCAAGGTGCTGGACGAAACCCTGGCCTTGCGCGACTACGACTTGAAGGTGAATGACATCAAGGTGGAACGTGAGATCGAGTCCCCAATTCCGGCAGTTACCGCCGACCCTCACCAGCTCGAACAAGTATTTCTCAACATCATCAATAACGGCGTTGATGCCATGCTGGAGTCAGGCCGAGTCGGCACTCTCAAGGTCCGGGTCTATGCCAACGACGGCACCGTGATTACCGAGTTTCAGGATTCCGGTCCAGGCATCAAGGAGCCGAACCGCATTTTCGATCCCTTCTACACCACCAAAAATGTGGGCAAAGGCACGGGCCTTGGGCTCAGCATCTGCTACGGCATTGTCAAGGAGCATGGCGGAGATATTGCCGCGCGCAACCGGGAGGATGGCGGCGCCATCATCGAAGTGCGTTTGCCCGCCAACGGGCACGTCGGTGCTCCCGAACCTGCGCTACCCGGGGCTTCGCGAAAGTCCGTCATCGAGGGCAGCGTCCTTCTGGTCGAGGACGAAGAGGCCGTCCTCGAGTTCGAGCGCGACGTCCTCGCCGGCGCCGGCGCCCAGGTCGTGACCCTGATGAATGGCGATGAAGTGAAGGCCCGGCTGCTGCACGATTCGTTCGATGCCATGATCATCGACGGGAAAATGCCGAACGGATGGAACGCGCCGGACGTGTATCGCTGGATTGCCGAAAACCGCCCCGGCCTGGAAAAACACCTGATGTTCACTTTCTCCAGCGCTGTCGAACCCGAAATGCGCGACTTCCTGCACCAGAACAACGTGCCCTATCTGGTGAAACCATTCGAAGTCGGCGACCTGATTTCCCAAGCCCGCCGCCTGCTGGAAAAGACCCAAGCCGCCGTAGCCGGCTAAGAAATAGAAATAATAATAATAATAATGTAGACGAATAATGTAGACGCGAGCGTCCTCGCTCGTGTCACCCCAGCAATCGAAGATCTTGGTATCGCCTTTCGTAAGCGCCGGCATCTTGCCCCAGGGACGGGCGGCGCCTGCCCTCAGCGAAGTCGAAGGGATGACGGCCGGCGAGCCGCCGGCACTGCAAAAGTCAAAGCCTCTTACGCAGCGAGCGCCCAAATTCCCGCAACGCCGTCTCATCCCGCCGATACCACACCCATAGCCCCAGCTTCTTGGCATCCACCAGCCCCGCTTTAGTCAGGATCGCCATGTGATGGGAAACGGTTGGCTGGGACAAGTGAATACGCTGCTCAATATCCGAAGCGCACAACCCTACGTCCTTGCCGATCGAACACCCACCCTGCTCCCTAAGGGCATGCAGAATCTTTCGTCGCGTGGGATCGGCGATCGCATGCAAAATGCGATCCAGTTCCTGTTCCGAATGCGTCATGGCAGCCAGCAATAACTCACAAATCGACAGATGTCAATATATGGGCGTCGGGCCTTCGGACTCCAGCCCTTCGCCCCCGGACCCCGCCCCCGCCCTACTCCTGGCGATGGTCTTCAAGCCGCCCCGGTGCCAGCCCCTGAGATGCGGCCCCGGCGTTTTCGGCCGCCTGTTAGAGTAATGAAACTTTTGTGGCGCAGCCGTACTCAAATGGCGTAACGGCGTCGAAGCGTCCGAGGTCTAAGGTCTAAGGTCTGAGGTCTGAGGTCTGAGGTCTGAGGTCTGAGGTCTGAGGTCCGCTTTGCTATTTGAAGGCAATGAACGCAAGCAACTCGAGAAGTTGAAAAAGGGCCAGGGCCTGTTGCCTCCCAGCCAATCGCTGACCCTCAAGTGGCCGGTTCTGCACTACGGTTCGGTGCCGAAGTTTGATCCAGAGACCTGGGATTTCCGGGTTACCGGCCTGGTCGATTTGCCGCTCAGGCTAAGCTGGCAAGAGTTCAACGCCCTGCCCAGGATCCAGCGCACCAGCGATTTCCATTGTGTGACCCGCTGGAGCCGGTTCGACAATCATTGGGACGGCGTGGCTTTCCGCGAAGTGCTGGCCCGCGTCCATCCCCAGCCCTCAGCGGCATACGTTCTGGTTCACGCCGAACAGGGATTCACCGCCAATGTGCCCTTGGCCGATCTTGACCAGGAAGAAGTATTGCTCGCCACGCACCACGACGGCGAGCCCCTCACCGCAGACCACGGCTACCCCCTGCGTCTCATTGTTCCTCATCTGTATGGGTGGAAGTCAGTCAAGTGGGTGCGCGGTCTGGAGTTTCTCGACCACGATACTCCCGGCTTCTGGGAACAGAACGGCTACCACATGCATGGAGACCCGTGGAAAGAACAGAGATTCAGCCGGTGAAGCGGGCGTAGGACTTCTGAAAGTCTGAGGTCTGGCGGCTGAGGTCCGCCCTTTCACTTCTTCAGTATTGGGTTGTATCCGTCACTCACCAGCTTGCCGCGAGCGCCTTCCGCGTCCTTGATGTCTGCAAAGGGCCCGACCTGTACATGAAACAACTTGTCTCCCGGGGTGTTGGCGGCGAAAGCTGCGTACTGTTTTTTCTTAAGCGCATCCACCAGGGCGGCGGCATCCTCCTGCTTACTCACCGCCGCTACCTGCACGAAATAACTGTTCTGGCCTGAAACCGCCGCGAGGTCAGGGGGCGCATCGCTGTCGGCTGGCGCCGGCTTGGCCGTGCTGCTCGCAGGGGTGTCCGTACTCTTCGCTGTCAGCTCGGGATGCGGGTCCTTCTGTTCGACCGCCTTGTAGAACGTGAGATCAGAGGGCGCGCGAGGCTCCGTGGCCTTGACTGCCGTGGGACGTACGTTGGGAACCGCGCTTGCACCCTGCACATCGCCAATGGGCTTGGCCGAATTCTTCCCCAGTGAAAATCCCATCCCGAAGAACACTGCGCATAGTGTCACCAGCCCGAAAAACAGGGCCAGCATCTTTCCCGTACCCAGCGTGATCTCGGTGTCCTCAGAAACCGCCATGTTTCATTCCACCTCGCGGGCCCGCACTGCGAACTGCTGCTTCAACTTTTTGCACCGTCCTCGGTCGGCTTGCCCAGAACTTTCTGAATGCCCAGGAAAAAGTCCACCGGGACCGGAAACACCACGGTCGTGTTTTTCTCCACTCCAATTTCCGTCAAAGTTTGCAAATACCGGAGTTGCACGCTGACCGGTTCCTTGGCCAGCAAGGCGGCGGCATCGACCAGGCGTTGCGCGGCCGAAAACTCGCCTTCCGCATGAATGATTTTCGAACGTTTTTCCCGTTCCGCCTCGGCCTGCTTCGCCATGGCCCGCAGCATGGACTCGGGCATGTCCACCTGCTTGACTTCCACGTTCGTGACCTTCACTCCCCAGGGCGCGGTATGCGTGTCCAGGATGCTCTGCAGTCGCAGATTGATTTTCTCGCGGTGGGCCAGCAGTTCGTCCAGCTCCTGTTCGCCCAGCACCGAACGCAACGTGGTCTGCGCGAACTGCGAGGTCTGGTAGACGTAGTTGGAAACTTCCACCACCGCCTTGCGGGGATCAATCACCCGCAGGAAGATGACGGCATTCACCTTCAGCGTGACGTTGTCGCGGGTAATAATGTCCTGGGGCGGGACTTCCATCGCCTCCTGCCGGAGCGAAATGCGCACCATGCGATCAATCGGCGCAAACACCAGAATCACGCCGGGCCCTTTTTCGTGCCCCAGCAGACGGCCTAGACGGAAGATCACACCCCGTTCGTATTCGGCCAGAATTTTGATCGAGCTGAAAAGATACAAAACCACGACGATCGTAGCGATGGCCGAGAACGAAAGACCCATAGCAAGCCTCCACCCCTGAATGTCAGGAATGCTTCTAGGGCGGTTTGCACCGCCCTTTGTTAAGGATACGGCATCTCCCGTGAGAAGGAAGTGCCTCGCATGATGCCAACTCTCTCTGTCATTCTAAGCGAAGCAATCGCGCAGTCGAAGGACCCCTATAAGTGGATCAGTCGCTGCCCGCGCGGCATCGTCTTCGTTTGCGCTCGTCCTCCCCGGAATGGTAGGGATGAACGCCCTTCAGACCGCGCTCGCCGCCGGAACCTGCTGCGCTGCCGCGGACGGTCCCACCCGCAGCTGCAGCCCGTCTACCGCGAGCACCACTACCGCCTGTCCGGCAGACACGCCGGTGGAGGACATTGCATCCCAGAGCTCGCCATGAACAAAAACCTTTCCACGCGGGGAGAGAGTAGTCTGCGCAACGCCGATTTCGCCTACCAGGCCCTGCGCCCCCGTCACTACCTTGTTGGCCCGCGCCCTCAGCGCAATGTTCATGAGGAACACAGTGATGACGCCCAGCGGAATACTCACCGACAGAGCGGTCAGAAGATGCACCCTCATCTCCGGAATGGGGGCGTCCACCAGCAGCAGTCCACCCAAAACCATGGTGACCATCCCGCCGATTGCCAGAACTCCATGGGTGGCAAATTTCGCTTCCAACGCGAACAACGCGAAAGAAGCCAGAATCAGCACCACCGCCGCGAAACGCGTGGGCAAGAGATTGAGCGCGAACACCGCCAGCAGGATGAACACCACTCCCACCGTCCCCGGCACCACCGCGCCGGGATGGTTAAACTCCGCATACAGCGCCAAGGCTCCAATGGCCAGAAGAATAAACGCGATGTTGGGGTCCATGATGAAGGACAGGATGCGCTGTTTCAGCGTCATGTCAAAGGGCCGGATGGTTTCGCCAACCAGGTTGAGGACCACGGTTTTGCCGTCAAATCGCTTCACCGTCTTCCCTTGCATCTGCCGCAGCAGGTCCTGTTCATTCGCCGCCACGTAGTCGATCAGTTTCTGCGACAGCGCCTCCTCATCGGTGAATGATTTGGACTGGCGTACCGTGCTCTCGGCCACTTCGACATTGCGGCCCCGCTTGGAGACCACGGAACGCATCAAGGCGGCGGCGTCATTCTCCAGCTTCTCTTTCATGACGTCGTCCATCTTGCCGCCGCCCAGGGTGACCGGATGGGCCGCGCCGGTGTTGGTCCCGGGCGCCATCGCCGCCACATCCGCGCTTTCCAGAATGAAAAACCCGGCCGACGCCGCCCGGCTGCCGCTGGGCGTGACATAAATAATCACCGGAACCGGTGAAGCCAGAATTTTCTCAATGATGTCACGCGTGGAGTCCACCAGGCCGCCCGGCGTATTCAACTCAATCAGTACCGCCTGGTCCTTGCTGCGCGCAGCCTCCGCCAACCCGCGGCCGATGTACTCAGCGGTCACCGGCTGAATGGTGTCATCCACCACAATCTTCAGCACCTCAGCCGAGCAGGGCAGCGACACGCACAAAAGCAACCCGAGGAATACACCGCCCAGCCAACGTAACCTGGAAAACATTTCCATCCGACACACCTGTCATCTCTATTGTCTCTCAAATCAAGGCCCAGAGCATAAAAGTAGCGCCGGCGTCCTCTCGGCTGTCTCGGGCCATCCTCCCCCTCAGGTGGGCCCCGGCGTCCATCCCACAGCCGCCAGGGCGGCGGCGCTGCTCTTGGCCCGCGGCATCAATCCGCCGCCGTGTTAACTTCTGTTTCTTTCGCCAGCATTTCGTCCCACCCCGGCAGATGCCTGTCCCCGGTAATCAAACGGGCGCCCCGCTCGTAGGTGAAATACGACCAGGCCCACTGCACCAGCACGATAATCCGGTTGCGAAACCCGATCAGAAAAAACACATGAATGAACAACCACGACAGCCACGCGATAAAACCTGAAATATGAATCTTCCCAAACTGCGCCACCGCCGCCGCCCTGCCGATCGTGGCCAAACTGCCTTTGTTGAAGTAATGGAAATTCTTGCGCGGTTCGCCCCGCAATTCGGCGGCGATATTATGCGCCGTGGCTTTCCCCTCTTGCATGGCGACCGGAGCCACCCCGGGGAGCAGCTTTCCCTGCTCGTCCTTGAGCGCAGCCAGGTCCCCAATCACGAAAACTTCCGGATGCCCCGGCAGGCTCAGGTCGGGATTGACCAATACCCTCCCGGCGCGGTCCACGGGCGCGCCCAGCTTCTTTCCCAGAGGTGACGCGGCAACTCCGGCGGCCCAGAGAATCACCGCGGCCGGCCATTGCGTTTCGCCCATGTGCACCACTCCGGGGGTCACGCCGGTCACCATCGCGGACGTATGTACCTCCACTCCCAGCCGCCGCAACTGGTCCTCGGCGCTGCGCGAAAGATCTTCGGGATAGGCCGGCAGAATTCGTGGCCCGCCCTCCAGCAACACGATCCTCGTCTTTCGGGGATCGATGGAGCGAAATTCCATGGCCAGCGCGCGCCGCGCAATCTCGGCCAGCGTCCCCGCCAGTTCCACCCCCGTGGGACCACCCCCGACCACGACAAAATTGAGCTCCACTTGCTCTTTCCCGCTGTGGGCCTGGCGTTCCGCCAGTTCAAACGCGAGCAAAACCCGCCGCCGGATCTCGAGCGCGTCTTCGATGGTCTTCAGGCCAGGCGCAAACGGCTCCCACTCATCATGGCCAAAGTACGCGTGGCTCGCGCCCGCGGCCACAATCAGATAGTCGTAGGACACTTCGCCATCCGCCAGTTTCACCACCCGGCGCGACAGATCAAAATCCTGCACCTCCGACATCAGGACTTCGACGTTCCGGCGGCTGCGCATGATCCAGCGAATGGGCGCGGCAATCTCTCCCGGAGACAACCCGGCGGTGGCCACCTGGTAAAGCAAAGGTTGAAAGGTATGAAAGTTCTGGCGATCGATCAGCGTAATCTGGACCGAATGCGGCGCCAGCGTGCGCGCCGCCAGCAATCCACCAAAGCCGGCTCCAACAATTACCACCCGAGGGTTTGGCTTGGGATCCATAACTCTACTTTATAAGATTCCCCCAGGCGTCCCACGGTCTCGAAAACATTTGCCACGCCCAGGGTCGCACCCTTGAACTGACAACTGAGAACTGCTAACTGACAACCGGGTTTATTCAGTGACGTAAGACCGATTCCCGATCATCATCCCGTAATAAGCCAGAAACGATACCGCGAACCCGACAAACCAGGAGTAGTCATACCAGAAACGCAAAGCCGGAACCACCAGCCCGATCAGCGCCACTGCGGCCCCAAGAAACAGCGCCCCCACCGCCTTCCAGTTAAACCCGCCGGAATACTCGTAGGCACCGCCGCGCAGATAAAGGTCATTCAGCAGCAACCGGCGTTTCCGGATCACCCAGTAGTCGCAAATCATGATGCCCGCCACCGGCCCCAAAAACGCCGCATATCCCCCCAGCCAGCCGAAGATGAATGTCTTGTAGTTGTCCAGCAATTTCCAGGGCATGATGGCGATGCCCATGAAGCAGGTGATCACGCCCCCGGTCTTGAAACTGATCTTGCGCGGCCACAGGTTGGAGAAATCATTGGCCGGAGAGACCACGTTGGCGCCAATGTTCACGTTCAGCGTAGCCAGCAGAATCGCGATCAGCGACACCACTACCGCCAACCGGGAATGAAACCGGCTCAAAAGCTGCACCGGGTCCCAGATTGCCGATCCGTAAATGACCACCGTCGCCGAAGTCACCAGCACTCCCACCAGCGAGTACAGAGTCATAGTGGTCGGCAGAGCCAGCGCCTGGCCGATCACCTGCGCCCGCTGGCTGCGCGCAAAACGGGAGAAATCGGGAATGTTCAGCGACACGGTTGCCCAGAAGCCGACCGTCGCATTCAAGGCAGGAATCAGGAATTTCAGAAAATCCGAAAAGCTGGCAAAGCGCGAGGGTGCGGAGAGCATCGGTCCGAAGCCGCCCGCCTGTACGTAGGCCCAGCCCAACAAGAGCAGTCCCACACCCAGCAGGATGGGCGCACTTATGCCTTGCAGAAATCGGATGTATTCAATTCCTTTAAGGATTACCGCCAGGTTGATGAGCCAAAACGCCATAAAGCAGATGCCCGCGCCATGCGGCACCGCTTTCCACGCTGGCCAGACGGTCGCCAGCAAGACACTGATGGCTTCGCCGCCAATCCAGGTTTGGATCCCGAACCACCCGCACGCCACCAGGGCCCGCAATACTGCGGCAATGTTGGCCCCCAGCACCCCGAACGAAGCTCGCGCTAATACCGGAAAGGGAACTCCATACTTCGCCCCGGGATGCGAATTCAACAGCATGGGAAGCAGCACAATGCAGTTCCCCAGAAAAACCGTAAACACCGCCTGCTTCCAGTTCATCCCGCCTTGGATCAGGCTGGCGGCCAGCATGTAGGTGAGGATATTGACCGACATCGAGACCCAGAGGGCGGCGTAGTTGTACGTGCCCCAGGTCCGTGCTCCGCGATCACCCGCAGCCGCCTCGCCGGGCAAAACGGTGGGCGCAAGATCAGGGTTATAGAGCGGACTGGATTCGATGTTGCGGAGGCGGGACGAATTTGGCATCGACATTTGTGAGGCTTATCTTATACACGCCTGCACCCTTTGCCGGAACGCCCATGAAGGGCCTGTTTAGGTTTGTTTGCAGCCTGCGGGAGGGACATCAGGTCAACCAGGCGCTGACCGAGCCTACAAATATCTCGGCGTGACCCTAATCCTAGGCGCCGGTCTTACCACTCTGCGTGGTCAGAATGCCGTAACTCTCCGGACGCCGGTCGCGGAAGAACTGCCACACCTTGCGCACTTCCAGAATCATGTCCAGGTCGAGATCCGCCACCAGGACTTCATCGTGGTCACGGCTGGCCTGGGCGATGATCTTGCCCCGCGGGTCGCAAAAATAACTTTTGCCGTAAAACTCGCCGATGCTCCAGGGCTTTTCTTCGCCCACCCGGTTGATGGCGCCGACAAAATAACCGTTGGCCACTGCATGAGCCGGCTGTTCGAGCTCCCATAAATACTCGGAGAGGCCCGCCACCGTAGCCGACGGGTTGAAGACAATTTCCGCGCCATTCAAACCCAGAGCGCGCGCTCCCTCGGGAAAGTGCCGGTCATAGCAGATATAGACGCCGATCTTCGCGTATTTCGTGGCAAATACCGGATAGCCCAGGTCTCCGGGCGTGAAGTAAAACTTTTCCCAGAATCCGGGATGGCAATGTGGAATGTGATGCTTGCGATACTTCCCCAGGTAGCGTCCGTCGGCATCGATCACCGCCGCGGTGTTGAAGTACAGCCCGGGAAGTTCCTGCTCGTACACCGGGACAATGATCACCATGTGGTGTTTAGCTGCGAGTTCCTGCATCAGGCGAACGCTGGGACCATCCGGCACCGCTTCCGCCAGTTCGTACCACCGCGGGTCCTGCTCGGCGCAAAAGTAAGGACCGTAGAAAAGCTCCTGCAGGCACAGGACCTGAACCTGCTGCTGGGCCGCCTGTCCGATCATGTCCACATGCTTCCGCACCATGGCTTCGCGGATCTCGCCGAGCGAGTGATCGGCAGCCAGAACATTGCGCGCTTGAATCAGCCCACAGCGAACCATTCGTGGCATCGGAAAATACCTCTGGTGCTAAAAAAAGGGCGAAAAACTCTTACTGCGAAAAACTATAGCAGACTCGGACACTCCGCAGCCGTCACCCGCGATGGCAGAGCCCTGTGAAACCGCGCTCTGGCGCTCAGGAGAACGTTTTGCGGTCCCGAGGATCAACGCTGAATCGTGGGGAAATTACTTTGCCTCATCGCACTCCATCCGGACGTATAATCGTGCCAATCTGTCACCGGGGGCTTGCCATGAACTACCGCTTCACTTGCTGTTTATTCCTCACCCTCACATTGACGCTGGCCATCTCCGCCCAGACCAAACCCACAGGCGGTCGGGGCACTCCCAGCCCAACCCCAAGCCCGGGCATCACGCAGCCCACCACGAACATACCCGACGCATCTCTGGGACGACGGGCCTTCATTTCCGGCAAGGTCGTACTGGATGATGGCACCCAGCTGACCGAGTCGGCTACCATTCAGACCCTTTGTCGCGGCCATAAGCAGACGGTGGCACACACCGACTCCCATGGCGGCTTCAGCTTCGAACTGGGCGATCGCACCTCTCCCGTGGGCGCGGATTTCAGCGCGGCGGACGTGGACTCGATGGGGGGCCCGGTCAGTGACGCCGAAATCCGGCGCAACTGGCGTGATTGCGAACTGCTGGCCGAGCTGCCTGGCTTTACTTCCCAGTCGGTCGACCTGAACAGCCGCCTCACCACCTTCGAAAGTGCCGATATTGGTCGCCTGGTGCTGCACCGGATGGGACAGGTCCAAGGCTTCACCATCAGCGCCACCAGCGCGGCGGCGCCCAAGGATGCCCGGAAAGCCTTTGAGAAGGGTCGGGAAAAGGCGAGCAAGGAAAAATGGGACGAGGCCCAACAACTGCTCGCCAAGGCGGTCCAGATCTATCCCCGCTTTGCCGCTGCCTGGTTTGACTTGGGTCGGGTTCAACTCCACGTCAATAATCTGGTCGACGCGCGTCATTCTTTCGAGCAGTCCATCGCCGCCGATCCCAAGTACACCAACCCCTACCGTGGTTTGGCCGACTTGGATGCCCAGGAAAAGCAATGGCAAGCGCTGGTCACCGTCACCGCCCAACTGCTGGCGCTCGATCCCGTAAGTTATCCCGATGCCTGGTTCCGCAATGCCCTGGGTAACTACTATCTCTACAAGTTTGCCGAGGCGGAGAAGAGCGCCCGCCAGGGCATGAAACTAGACGACCAGCACCAGGTCCCCAAGCTGGAATACCTGCTCGGCGTCATCCTCATTCAAAAACACGATTACACCGAAGCCGCCACTCACATCCAGAACTATCTGAAGCTGGCGACGCAGCCCGCGGACATACAGGACGCACAGAGACAGCTCGCTGAAATCGCCCGCCTGTCCGCTTCGGTCAGCGACCCCGCCGCAGACAAGAAGTAAAGGCAAAGTAAACGCAGCTTTGTGGGCTGTCATCCTGAGCGAGCCTGATCGTACGCCAGTGGACGATCAGGGGAGTCGAAGGACCCCTACCGCCAGAAATGACGAGTGTACGCGGGGATTTTCTTTGCTCATAAGCGTATCCAGACTTTCCCAGCTGCCGCTGAACTCATGG
>JBOGLD010000243.1:0-14070 GCA_050745885.1 Terriglobales bacterium | reverse complement strand
AATCGCCGCCCGTCGGCGAACGAGACCTGAATTCGCGTGGCTTCATGCACCACGTGGCTGTTGGTAAGAATCAGGCCGTCGGGAGTGAACACGAAGCCGGATCCACCACCTTGCCGCTCGCGCGGCTCGCCGGAAGGGCTTTTTCCCGACTGGGCAACATCGATCTTGACCACCGACGGGCTGAGTTTTTCCGCAGCCCCGACCACGGCCTGCGAATATGCATCCAGCAGGACGCCATCATTCAGCGCGCCCCCGCCGGATGTTACGGCAGACGGCTCGGAATAATTCGCTACAGAAAGGGGAACTCCTTCTTGATCCATGCCTGCTAGATGAAAAAGACCGCACCTCGGATTCAGCGGTCAGCACATCCCTCACCCGCTTGTCATCCTGAGCGCAGGAATTGCTTTCGTTTGCGAAAGCAATTCCGGAGTCGAAGGACCCCTACCCGCAAATATTGCGCCTGCAGCTTGGTTGTGGGCAGTAAATGTCAGAGAATTGCATTGCAGCGTCCGTGCAACTGATAGGGGTCCTTCGACTCCGCTGCGGCTTCGCGGCGCGAAGCCGCATCTCCGCTCAGGATGACAGCGGCTTGGACCGCAGTCGCGTGGCCGCGGTGGGCAAGATGCAAGCATTCGAAGCGTCGGTCAGAGAGTGCTGGAGGGCGGCACCCACCACGGAAAGCTCCTCCGGGTTCATAAGCCTCTGCATGCCTTCAAACAGCTCGCGTTCTTCCTTGCGAATATGAGACGCCAGTTTTTCCACCAGGACCTGCAACCCGGCCCGGTGCAGGGTGCGGGTGGCCGCGCGAGAAAAGAAGTCACGCAGCAGCACGTGTCCGGTGACCAGTTCCTGAACCAGAGGCTGCAGCTCAGGAAAGCGCGCGGCCACCGGGAACAACTCTTTTTCTTCAGCGGCAAAATGAAAAGTGATCTCCTGCTCGAACATCTGCTGAATCTCCGCCTGCCATGCCTCCAGGTCGACCTCGCCCGACTGGAGGGCGCGGTCCAGGCGCACACACAACGCCAGGCAATGCTGGTGTTGGTGGGACAGAGGAATCAGGTTCTTGTCGCGAAGCATGTTTACCTATTCTCGGCGCAGCACGGCCATAGCGCAACCGAGGCCGCACCACGTCTGGTGACGCTCGTCACTTGGATGAAGGGAACAGGAAACTGGATTCAGGCACTGGCGGTCACGGCCTCGGCTTCTTCCTTTACCGCCGGACGCAGTGTGAGCCAGTCGGTTCGCACGCTGTCCCATTCCTGGATCAATATCCCGTAGGACTCGAAGAAACGGCGAATTTGGGCCCGCTCCCAACCCACCGTTTCTTCCAGGATGGGCCCGAGAACGGCGAGGGCGTTGGTGCTAAGCACGGTTCTCCTCGCGATCTGAGAGATGTGCTTGGCTTCCGATACCGCAATGGTGAATCCATCCCGCATTTTGACGTGCAGCATCACGTTGATGTCGGAGCTGCCGTCACCGGTGTAAATGATGTGGTCGGGCCCGATCTGCAACTCCGCCTGCAACTGGTCGAGGGCCGCTACTTTGCCATAGCCGGCGGTGGCACGCACCAGACTTTCTATCTCGCCGGATGGATTGTAAACAAATTCGGTGCCGTAAATGTGGTCCCGGGGAACGATTCCCTCCAGCGCCGACTGGATCACCTCCACCGGAGACGCGGAAATCACATAGAAGTCGAAGTGATAGCCATCCACTCCGTTCTTGAGCACCTGGTAGAGCAACTCGATATTTGCTTTCAGGCGGATGTTCTTGCCGACTTCGTATAGATGTTGTTTGCGTACTTTCTTGCGGAACTCCGGGTCATGCAGCAACAGGTAAGACAGCTCCGCCCCCTGCTGCACCAGGTTCAGCTTGGCCATGCCCTGAGCCTTACGTTCAAATTCCGCGGTCGGAATGCCGACCAGCTCACTCAATACATACCCGGAATCATCGAACGTAAGGGTCTGGTCAAAGTCGCTGGCAAAAAGGTAACGCTTCAAAGGTTTGTCGCTCATAGGCATATTAGATTCCCCTGAGACCCGAATGGCCCATAAATAACATCGATAGCGACTATTATCAAAGTGATAACGGGTTGAGGTTTGTAAAGCAGCCATTTACCTGCATCCGACCCGTCGGCTGGCTTGGAAAGACTGGCCTTGCGAGTTGGCTTCGTGATTGCGCTGGAACACGCGCACACACCCCTGGTGCCTTTACTAATCTCTGCCTTCCATTGAGAATGGAGACATCAACTGTACAGCCGGCAACAGGAGCAGGTTTAACTATGGCAGCTACCGGAGAACTCATCCGCCTCATCAACTACGTCGACGACATCAACACCACGCTGCGCCGCATCAGTGCGGCCATCCCCATGATGGACGCGGATGAACGCAAGCGTCTTGCCGAAAACATTCGCTCTGCCGGCACCAACCTCAATTCTGTCCTGGGACAATTGGAAAAGGGATAGTCGTGCCTGAGGTCCGGACCATCGCCGTGATCGGCGCTGGCCGCGTGGGCCGAAGCATTGCGCAGCTGGCGGCCAGAGGCGGCTATCGCACGATTTTGGAAGATTTGCTGCCCAATGCCTTGCGCCGGGCGGAGAGCGAAATCCGCCTCCACTTTGACCGGGCCGTAGAATCGCATGTGGTTTCCCCTGATGCCGCCCAGGCTGCATTCTCCCGTTTGGAATTCGCCGGTACCGTGGAAGACGCTGCCCGCCCGGCCGACCTGGTGATCGAGGCGGTCCCGGAAGAGCTGGAATCGAAAATCGAGATCTTTACCCTGCTCGACAAGATTTGCCGTCCCGGCACGATCCTGGCTTCCCATCTTTGTTCGCTCAGCATCACTGAGATTTCCCGTGTAACCTATCGCGCCCGGAATTGTTTGGGCATGCATTTCGCTGAACCGGTGGACCGCGAGAAGCGGCTGGAAATCATTCGCGGTCAGGAGACCAGCGATGAGACCCTTGCCACCGCGGTGGAAGTGGGCAGGCAAATGGGCAAGCAGATTGTCGTGGTCGAGGACTTGGCAGCGGTGTAGCGCCGGCGTGTGGCCTCAAAACGTGTGGGGCGGACAGCAGTGTCCGCCCCACATAGGATCCTACTTGTTGATGTCCTCCTTCGCCTCCAGCCGCTTGGCGAACGCCAGTAAGGGCTGCTTTTGACCGTCCGGCGCGCCCGCCGCGGCCGCCTTCATTTCCGTGGCCGCGTTCGTGAAGTCCCCCTGCGCGGAATACATGCGAGACAAACCAACGTGCACGATCCACTGATCAGGATTCTTCTTCGCATTGTCGCGGAAGATGGCGAAGGCCTCGGTCTGCTTGCCGTCAATTTGCAGCTGGCGGGCATAGGAGTGGAGCTGGATTGCATTGGCCACGCTGAGCGCCTTGTTTCGCGCCGTCGAGGCCTCATCTTTCCGGCCCAACATGTCCAGGATTCGAGACTTGGTCATGAAGTTGTCGTAGCGCGCTTCGCTCTGAATCGATCGGTCGGAATACTTCAGCGCCTCTTCCAGATCGATCTTTTCCTGGAGCAGATAGTTGGCCGCATCGTCCCATCCGTCCCAGGCGTACTGGGCCAGCCCGCGCAGCTGATTGTGCAGGTTCTGCTCCACGATTTCGTGGGTATTCACGCCGACTTTGAATGGGACGGCAACCTTATCCCAGCGCAACGTGATCACCGAGGAATCCGGAGTCACATCGTCGAAGTCATAGGTGAGTGCTTCGTGCAAGTCCGTCGTCTGGGGCTTGACCGTGACCCGAAGCGCATCCTCGGCCTGGTCGTAGGTGAAACTGCCCCACGAAGTAGAGTTCCTGGAGAAAATCACGGTCCATTCATTTTCACCCGGAATCATATGCAGGCCATAAGTACCCTTGGCCAGAGCCTGGCCTTCGATCGTCACCGGATCGCTAAACTGAATCGTCGTATTTTCGTTCGCTCCCGCCCGCCAGACCTGACCGTAGGGCACAAGACCGCCCCAGATTTTCCGCTTGTTCACCATCGGGCGGTGATAGTTGATGGTGACATCGGTAATTCCAATCCGTTGCATGACTACCGCGTGCTGGCTGGCCCTGGGCAGATCCAGAACGAAGGATTGCGCATGGCCCACTGCTCCAAGCAGCAACAAGCCTTCCATCACAAACAGAGAACGCACAAGCAGCTTGAACACGGTGAAAACCTCCCGATCTGAGATGTATTTGTTATGAGAAGTTGAACCCGGCCCGGACCCGTTAGAACGGTCGTTTAGACGCCCCGCCCCCAACCTGGTTAGCAGCGTCGACGGGCGGCACGGCGTCGACAAAAAATGGGGCTATCCTTTCACCGTCCAACACGGTCTAACGACAGAACGCACGAAATTGCGGGGAACCTGCAGCCCTCTCGCGCCGTACTAAATATCGGAGGTTGCGGGGCCGGGAACCGCCTGAAAATCACCAAACTTCCCGCCCGCCGCGCGCGAAGCTTATGAACGTGCTTTTGGACATCGTTCGTCAGTCTCTGGCCACCCTCTGGGCGCACAAGCTGCGCTCGTTCCTGACCATGTTCGGCATCGCCTGGGGCGTGGGCTCGCTGTTATTGCTGGTGGGTTTGGGAGAAGGCTTTCGCAGCGGCCAGGTGCGGAACCTGGCAACCCTGGGTCAGGACATCATGTTCACCTTCCCCGGGAGAATTCCGGCGGTAGCGGGAAATTTGCAGTCCGGCCAGACCTATCACTTTACCTACGAAGATTATCTTGCCATCCGCAATGAAGCCCGTAGCCTGCGCGCCTTGTCGCCCGTCATCAACCGCGAGGACATCCGCGCGGTGAGCGACTACGGATCGACCAACGGTCAAGTATTCGGGGTGAGTCCGGAATATAACCAGATCCGCACCGTGCCCATCGGTACGGGCCGCTGGCTCAACGACCAGGACAACAGCGAACAACGCCGGGTAGCAGTGGTCGGTTGGGAGCTCCTGAAGAATGTCTTCCCTGGACGCCCCGCGGTCGGCGCCACCATGCTGCTGAACGGCATCCGCTTCGACGTGATCGGGGTGCTGGCCAAAGTGGGGAAGGATGGCAACAACGGCACCAACGCCCGCATTTTCGTTCCGGTTGAGACCATGCGCAACCTGTTTCCCCTGAAGCAGGAGAACTCGGAGGGCGCGCTTTCGTTCATCAACTACCGGCCCCTGAACAAGGCCGAGCACCTGCGCTCCAAGCAGGAGATTCACCAGATCATTGCCCGCCGCCACGGCTTCGATCCGAAAGCGGAAGATGCTTTCGAGGACTGGGACACGATTGAAAACTCGCAACGCGTCGACAAAATATTCGACGCCATGGATTATTTTCTCGGCGTGGTGGGATTCGTGACTCTGGCCCTGGGGGCGATTGGCATCGTCAATATCATGCTGGTCTCCGTGGCCGAGCGCACCCGGGAGATTGGCCTGCGCAAGGCTTTAGGCGCCACCTATCGGAATATTCTCACCCAGTTCTTCATCGAGGGCGCATTCCTCACCATCTTCAGCGGCGGCATTGGGCTTTTGATTTCCACTGCCTTCGTGACCGCGTTGGCTCAGTTGCCGGCTCCGCAGGGATTCGACACGCCCCGCATCGTGCCCATGTCCGCGATCGCGGCGATTCTGTCCCTGGCGATTGCCGGCATCGTGGCCGGAATTTATCCGGCGCGGAAAGCGGCGTTGCTGGCTCCGGTTGAAGCCATGAGGCAGGAATAACCGTGATCCACGAGCTAGCCACACAGGCCTATAGCGCCCTGGGTCATAACAAGCGACGCAGCATCCTGACCATGCTGGGCATGGCCTGGGGCATCGCCACCGTGGTGCTGCTTCTGGCTTATGGCGCGGGCTTCGAACGGGGTTTGTGGGCGGCTTTCCGTTCCTTCGGGACGAACCTGGTCTTCGTCTTCCCCGGTCGCACTTCGCTGCAGGCGGGCGGCACCAAGGCGGGAAATGAGGTCCGTCTCACGGTCAAGGACCTGGATTACGTTCGCGACGAAGTGCCCCTGCTCAAGCGGCTCTCCCCGGAAGTTTTCAAGCAGTGCACGGTGGCCTGGGGCACCCGCAGCGCCAGCTACGGAGTGAGCGGTGTGTACGCCAACTATCCCCGCATGCGCCGCATGGAATTCGCGGAAGGAGCTCCCTTTGGTGAAGCCGAGGACTTCACCCACGCCCGTGTCGCTTTTATCGGAGCGGACGCCAAGAAGAAGCTTTTTTCCGGCCAAAATGCCATCGGCGAGAGCATCCGCGTGGACGGCATCTCGTACCAGATTGTGGGCGTACTGAAACACGTCATCAACAACAGCGACGACAATCTCAACGAGCACATCTACGTGCCTTTTAGCGCCATGAGCGATCTCAAGGACACCTACTACCTGAACTCGATTGTCATGGAATACGAGGGCGAGAACACCAAGGTAGTCAAAGCTCTACGGAACTCGATGGCGTTCCATCATGGCTTCGATCCCAAGGACGAGCGCGCGGTCTTCGTTTTCGATGTGTTTTCCGACCTGCTCGACCTGCGGGTGATCACGACTGGGATCAAGATTCTCCTGGGCTTCATCGGCCTGCTGACCCTGGGGATCGGCGGCGTGGGGCTGATGAACATCATGCTGGTTTCGGTGACCCAACGTACCCGCGAAATCGGTGTGGAAAAGGCCCTGGGCGCGCATCGCTGGCACATCCTGTTCCAGTTCCTGGCGGAGGCCTTGGTTATCACTGCGCTGGGCGGGCTGCTGGGCGTGGCCTTCGCCTACCTGGTTTCCTGGTCCGTTCCCTCGCTGACCTTGTGGAGCGCATTTCAGGAGGGCGCCGATGAGGGCGATATCCACCTCACCATCGATGCCGCTACTCTCATCTGGTCCACAGGCATTCTCAGTTTCGTGGGAATCGTCAGCGGCATGCTGCCCGCCATCAAGGCGGCGAAGCTGGATCCCATCGAAGCCCTAAGATACGAGTGAGACTGAGAACCGAGAACGAATCACTAAGAACCGGTTTTAGAAGTTCGCCAGTCCTCTGTTCTCGTTGTATCGTCTTTGCGGCCAGAGAGCACATAACCGCAACTCCCGTTAGAATCATGTCGTGGCCGACGACGCGAACCCGCGCCTGCAACGTGTACTGGAGCAACTGAGACTCTACGAACATCCGCTGCTCGATTTCTCCGCCCGAGCCAAAGGCGAGGCCGTGGAAGTCAACATTCAGTTCAGGAATCCACCGGTTCCGGTGCATATCTACTCTTTCGAACTTCATCCCCGGGACCTGGATCATTCCCAGTTCGAGTGGGAATTCCAGCGCCAGCTTTACGACTGTCTGCACGACTACATGGTCGAAATGTTCATCCGCACGCCCCAGGACCGGGCGGAGCGCCAACGGAAAGGCCTGTGAACCTGCGCCAGATCATCGAGCGTGAGATCGGTGAGCACGGGCCCATCCCGTTTTCGCGTTACATGGAGCTGTGCCTCTACCATCCCGAGCTGGGCTACTATTCGCGCAGTGTTGAGCAGTTTGGCAAGGTCGGGGATTTTTACACTTCGAGCGACGTAAACGCGGTCTTCGGACGTCTTCTGGCCCGGCAATTCGAACAGATATGGCGGGCGCTGGGCGCCCCCGCACAAATTGAAATTCTGGAACTCGGTCCCGGACGCGGACTGTTCGCGCAGGACGTGCTCGACTGGTCAGAGAAAAAATTCCCCCAGTTCTTTCATGCTTTGCACTACTCGCTGGCCGAACGCTCACCCGCATTGCGGGCCCGGCTCCGGAGCGGGCTCACCAGATTTCTCGAGAGTGGCATCGCGTCTTCCGTTTCCGAGGGCGCGACCGAGGCCCATGTCGCTCCGGGACTCAAGCCCTGGTTCTCCTCCGCGTCCGGGGGCGCGGCTGAAGCGGCGTCCTCCCGCAGCCAGGCTGACAGTTTCTACAACACCACGGGAGAGCCCCGGGAGGGTTCGTCAGTGACGCCCAACAGCGCTATGGAACAGCGCGCCTTGGCCCCTGAGGTGCCTGTCATTGTTTTCGCCAACGAATTCTTTGACGCGCTCCCGGTAGAGATTGTCAGCGCCCAGGGTTCCCTTCGCATTGCCACTCAGGACGGCCGCTTCACCGAAGCCTGGGTTCCGGCGTCCGCGGAAGAACTGGAATTTCTCGACCGCTACGGCGTGCACCCCGAACCGGGAGAACGCATCGAGGTCCCGCTGCTGGCGCAGCGCTACATGGCGCGTCTGGCCGCGGCAATGCGAAAAGGCATCATCATCGCCGTCGACTATGGCTATACCCGCCAGGAGCAGCTTGCCGGTCGCCATCGTGGCACCCTGATGGCTTACCGCCAGCACTCGGCGCTTTCTAATCTTTACCAGACCCCCGGCGAGCAGGACCTTACCGCGCACGTGAACTTCACCGCCCTCGCCGCGGCTGCGGAACAAAACGGCATGCAAGTGCAGCCGCTGCTCACCCAGTCTCAATTCCTGATGGGAATCGGTGAGGCCAATCAATTTGCCGACGCCTTCGAAGACTGCCGCCTGCCCCAGGAACGCGCCAAAGTCGCCTTGCAGCTCAAACACCTGGTGACTCCCGCCGGCATGGGAGAAAGTTTCCACGTTCTGGTTGCGGCGAAGGACGTTGACCAGCGACAAGTGACGGGCCTAAGCGGGCTGTCTTTTGCCAAAAGCAGACTGTAAGAATGGCATGAGCGGAAATTCTCCCGGGCATAAGAAGTTTTCATGACATAAGTATGATTCCGGCGTGGATCGCGGAACATCTATCAGCCCATCAGGTTGGTCAGCGAAGCAGGATTGGAGGCGATCCAGATGGAAATCGAAGCCCGGCCGCCTTCCTGGAAAATCCTGCTCGCGTTCTCCATGATTTACTTCGTGTGGGGATCGACCTTCCTGGCGATTCGCGTCGGGGTCCACGAAGTGCCTCCATTCCTGCTGGCGGCCATGCGCTTCTTTACCGCTGGACTGGCTATGTATGCCTGGTTGCGGTTGAAGGGGACTCCAGCGCCCAGCCGGCGGGAGTGGGTGGCGGCGGCCGGGCTCGGGGCAATGATCTTCCTGCTGGATTACGGCTGTTTGTTTTGGGCAGAACAGCGTGTCCCTTCCGGAGTTACGGCCGTCGTGCTGGCGACCGTCCCGGTATTTATCGCGCTTCTGGAAATCACCTTCTTGCGCACGCAAAAGCTCACGGTCAGGCTGGCACTCGCCCTCATGGTCGGCATCTGCGGCGTGGCGGTGCTGGTGAACCGTTCTTTCTCGCTCGGCGAGGCGCCTATCGATCGCGCGGGTGCGACGGCCTTACTGGTTGCCGCCGCCACCTGGTCCGTGGCTACGATCCTCACTCGCCGCGTTCCGCTTCCGGCCTCGAAGCCGATGAGCGCGGCCGCACAGATGCTGGTCGGAGGAACGCTGCTGTTCGTGCTCGCCGCGCTGACCGGCGAGTTCAAGGGATTCCGGGCGCAGGCGGTTTCCTCGAACGCCTGGTTCGCGTTGGTCTACCTGATTATCGCCGGCTCAATCGTAGGCTTCACGGCTTATATCTGGCTGCTGCATTGGGAGTCGCCCACCAAGGTCGGCACCTACGCTTACGTGAACCCGGTGGTGGCGGTGGCTCTGGGATACTTTCTCGGCGGGGAAGTGGTGGGCCCGCGCACCCTGCTGGGGACACTTCTGGTACTGGCGAGCGTGATCACGATCACGACAACGCCGGCGAGAAAGGAACGGATCGCGTCCTCGGGCTTGGCCGGTCAATCTCTGCCAAGCCCGAGCAGCACCGAGACATAGGAACGCGTCTTATTCAACAAAGCCGGGTCAGCTTTCGAGTGAAAAGCAGCCATGCGAGCCTGCCAGTCCAGGCTCTTGACGTGATCCACCAACACTGCTCCCTCAACTTTGCCCACAACCACAGGGAGAGAAAAAGGATGGGGCTTTCGCTTGCTGGTCAGGGGACAGACAATAGCTAACCCACTGGCGCGATTGAACCGCTGGTCGGTCAGCACCAGAGCAGGTCGTCGCCGCCCCTGCTCGTGCCCAACCTGGGGATCAAAATCGAGCCACGCAATATCCCCGGCTTCGGGCACATACCGGGCTACCATTCAACGATTTCCTTTCCTACTTCACGCCCCGTCTGGATTTCCTCGTAACGGTTCTCTGGAGTGATTTGTGCCACCAACTCTTCCAGGGTTGGAACTCGCTCGGTTGGGCGCAACTCGATGCATCCCTTCGAAGCTTCGATCACAATTGAATCGCCCTCCCGCAACCGGACTTCTTCAGCAATCCCTTTGGGAATCCGAACCGCCAAACTGTTGCCCCACTTCACGACTTGCGCTTTTCGCATAGCGTCGGCCCTCTTCGCGTGTAGATACATAGTATATACACACAATTGTGACAAAATGCAAGAGGGTTTCTTCACGTTCCTGCACTATGGAAGGGCGTTACTCTGGTTCAAAACCGGCGTTCGGTTTAAGGCCTGATGCCAGAAAAATCCATGATTCTTAAGCGCAATCAGGCTGGATGGGAAAGGACCCCGTTGCTCACTACGGCCGCGTCATCCTCTCCGGCTTCATCAACTGATCGAACTCCTCGCCGGTAAGATGCCCCAGCTTCAGCGCTGCCTCGCGCAGGCTGCTGTGTTCGACGTGGGCGGTGTGGGCGATCTGCGCCGCTTTGTCATAGCCAATCTTTGGCGTCAGCGCGGTCACCAGCATCAGCGAGTTCTTGAGGTTCGCGTCCACCTTGGCGCGATCGACCTCAATGCCTTTGATCATGTACTCGACGTATCCGTGGCACGCATCGGTGATTAGAGTGACGGAGTGCAGAAAGTTGTAGATGATCACCGGCTTGTAGACATTCAGCTGGAAGTTGCCTTGCGAGCCGGCGAAACCGACCGCAGCGGTGGCGCCATGGACCTGCACGCACACCATGGTCATGGCTTCGCATTGCGTGGGATTCACTTTGCCGGGCATGATCGACGATCCGGGCTCGTTTTCCGGGATGGTAAGTTCGCCCAGGCCGGAACGTGGGCCGGAAGCCAGCCAACGGATGTCGTTCGAGATCTTCATCAGCGAAGCCGCTAGAGTTTCCAGCGCGCCCTGGGCAAAGACAAGTTCGTCGTGCGCCGAGAGCGCGGCAAACTTGTTGGGATGGGAGCGGAAGGGAAGTCCGGTAAGTTCGGCGATCTTCTTGGCCGCGCGCTGGGCAAATTCCGGATGTGCGTTCAAACCTGTACCCACCGCGGTTCCGCCAATGGCCAGGTCGTAAAGCCCGTCAAGGGTCTCCTCCAGGCGTTTGATGTCGCGCTCCAGCAGGCTGGCCCAGCCACCGAATTCCTGCCCGAAAGTCAGCGGAACGGCATCCTGCAAGTGTGTGCGCCCAATCTTGACGACGTTCGAGAATTCCTTTGCCTTGGCGGCAATCGCGTCGTGCACGGTCTTGATGGCGGGGATCAGCGCGTTCTTCACCCGCTCCGCGGCGGCGATATGCATCGCCGTGGGGAACGTGTCGTTCGACGACTGCGACATGTTGACGTCGTCATTGGGATGAATCGGTTTCTTCGATCCCAGTTCGCCGCTCGCCAACTCAATGGCGCGGTTGGCGATGACTTCGTTCACGTTCATGTTGGTCTGGGTGCCGCTGCCGGTCTGCCAGATACGCAAAGGGAACTGGTCGTCGAGCTTGCCCGCGATGACTTCGTCGGCCGCCTGCACGATGAGCTGGGCTTTGCTGGTGGAAAGCTTGCCCAGGTCCTGGTTCACCAGCGCGCAGGCCTTCTTGAGGACGCCGAACGCCCGGATCAGCTCCGGCGGCATGGTGTCACGGCCGATATTGAAATGCAGGAGCGAGCGCTGCGTCTGCGCACCCCAGTAGACGTGGCCTGGGACTTCGATTTGCCCCATGCTGTCGGATTCGGTGCGCGTCTTCGGTTTCGCGGGCGCTGCCATGTCGTGTCCCCGATGGGTGGTGGAGATCAAAGCAACCGGGCATTATAGCGTGAGATCAAGCAAGCCGCCGGCGATAACGATATTCGGGAGTGTGTGGTTTTACAGTTTCCTTGCGGGTTAGAGCTTTGATCTCCGTCGAAAAAGTGGCCTAACGCCACATGTCAGAAGCACTAGCCACCCGAGCAAAAATACAATCCAAAGCAGAATGAAGATTGGTGTGGCGACAACAGAGGGCACCTTATCCAAAAACCTAGCAATTGCGCCGACCGGATAAACGTCGCGTCCTGTCGTACTAGAAAAGACCAGCCACAAAGCAAGACTGAGCCAGACAAGAGCTACAGCTATCATTCCAAAGTGAACTCGTTTCACGCTGCCTTTCCTCCTGTCCCGTTTCCAATACTCCCACCAATTCCTCTAAACGCGATCTTTGCGGTTAAGGGTGTGCTCAAAGATTTTCACCGCAAAGGACGCAAAGCGGACCGCGAAGGTCGCAAAGGACTTGATGATCTCCGCGCAGCTACTTCTTCCCCATCACCACATTGAAAAACGTCGGCGGCAAAGGATGGTTTTCCACTGCACTGTAACCTGCGCTACCAAGCATGCGCCGAAGCTCAGCAAAGGTGTAGGCCTCCCCGCCCGGAGTTCCGGCCAGCATGGTCAAACTGAAGTGCGCCGGTATGGGCGGAGAAACCCGATCATCATTGGGGACAAATTCCAAAATCACTGTCCGGCCCCCGGGCTTAAGCGCGGCGTGTACTTTTTTCAGCAGCTTCTCGCAAGTCGGCGCGTCGAAGTGGTGGAGAAAGTTCGTAACCAGCACAAGGTCATAGTCGTTGCCATATTCCACGTCAAAGGCGCTGCCCGGGATGGTGTGGTAACGCCCCGCAATTCCCGCCGCTGCGGCATTCTCGCGGGCGACTTCGAGCACATTCGGCCAATCCACGGCCCACACCTCGGCGTTGGGGTTGTGTTGGGCAATGGTGATCTCGAACAATCCATGGCCCACCGCCAGGCCCAGGACCTTCCACTTCTTTCCTTCGTCCGCCTGCAGCAGTTTCGCGATCAGTTCAGCCGGCATTTTCATCAAGGGCGCCATGCCGCGCGCGAAGTCGACCCACATCGGGTGTTCCGGCGTAGTGCTGTCCTGGTCTATGACGGTGCCGCCTTTGCGGACGGCTGCTGCCAGTTCCTCGTAACCCGCCATCGCAGCCGGCGCCAGCAGAAACTGGATGCTACCGCCGAGATAGGCAGGCGACCGTCGGTCGAGAAAAACGGCTGAATCCTGAGTGAGACTGTAGCTGGATGCGTCTTTCTTGAGGAAGCCGATGATCACCAGGGCATCGCAGAGAATGCGTATGCCGCGTTCCGAGGCCTGGCAGCGCCGGGCAATGGTCGCTGCGGTCTGGTTGCCCTCGCCGACGGCGCTAAAGACGTCAAGCTGGATCGCCGCTTTCAACGCTGCGGTCTGATGGAAAGCGTTGACGGTCTCAAAAAACAGTTGGGGAGAAGGCGGTGCGCCTGCTTGAGCTTCAGGCATGTCGTGACCTCCTGGAAGTTCGTTGGTTTTCGCCTAAATATTCTACAGCGAAAGAATTGCAATCAGGGACGGACCGCAGGGATCTGGTCCCGCAGTCTCTGCATGCTAGAATCGTTACCTTCCAGGGCCGGCGTAGTCACTCCTGCCACGCCCGGGCATCTCAGGACGGACTTCAGCCGAGACGACGATTTGGCTAGCGAACAAACTTCCGGCGTGACCCAACAAATTCCCGATACCCTCCCGCGTCCGCAGACCCAAGGTGAGCCTGACACGAGCGCGGATGTGGTCGTGATCGGCGCTGGCCCCACCGGCCTTGCCTGCGCCATCGAGGCTCAGCGAGCCGGCTTCAAGACCATGGCCATCGACAAGGGATGCGTGGTCAATTCCATCTACAACTATCCCGCCAACATGTCGTTCTTCACCACTCCCGAGCTGCTGGAAATCGGCGACATTCCCTTCAGCACCGCGCGGCAGAAGCCCACCCGCGAGGAAGCGCTCGAGTACTACCGGAAAGTAACCGAGCACTATCATCTGGATGTCCGCCAATATCAGTGGGTCAAGACGGTGACCGGGAGCGACAATGATTTTCAGCTCACGGCGACCGACAGCCTGGGCCGCAT